>CACYLY010000023.1 GCA_902775355.1 Oscillospiraceae bacterium | reverse complement strand
CCTTGTTTTGGTTTTGCTGGATTAGGTAGATGCTGGGGCGGCCTCACCTCCATTCCCCGGCGGATTGCCCTTTTTGATGGCGGTCACGCGGCCTGGGGTATAGGGACACTCGGCGTACTTGCAGTACCGATCCTTTCTGTAGGGTCTGTGGCAGCGGCAGCTCCGGCACTCCGGGAAAGGGCCGTCCGTGCCGCTGTCGTAGTGGTCGCCGGGCTTGTCCCGCATGAGACTTTCAAAAGCCCGATGATCGCCATTGGTAAAAAACATGGCATACCTCCTTTCGGCTTGGATTGGGCTTGCGGCTATATAAAGAAAAAAACGCGTCTCACAATGAGACACGTTTTTCATGTTGATTTGTTTTACCTATGCAATTAAGGACAACAAGAAAGGTGAACCAAGCACTATTATCTAGCTGTTTTTAGATTTCTTCCAAATCCCATAGATTTCGTGTTACCTGTTCGAAGAGGCGAATTCTTCTTAAATGCGACTAGGTATGATTCTGGATTGGTTTCAATTGACACCTGAGGTGAAAACTCCATCCGAACAATTGCTCGTGCAACCTTCTGTGATTTTGAAGTTGGAGCAACAAGTACAACAGTTGCGCGTTTTGACATGTTAATATATTGCTTAGTTTTTGCCATTCACTTACTCCCTTCTTTTGGAACAGCCTTGAGAGCTTTATCCATCTTAAACAGCAGAAGGAAAATATATGCATATGGGGCAAAAATATGATTAGCCATAGTCTCAACGACCTTCCTATCTGTAGAGAGCACGCTTTCGCCACGGCATACAATTTCCAAAAGGCCAACCATCTTACTTGTATTTTCTGATGTTGAGCAAAACACTGGCACTCCGAGGTATTGGGAGTAGTCTTTATTGTCTTGGTTCTTAAATACAGATTTTATCTCAGTTGCATCCAATTGGATGTCAGGAGAGTCAACATTTTTGTAGAATAACTGTGCATCGTGATATCCGTCTTCTTCTATGTTCCTCTTTTTCCCTTGAATTTTCGGACCATTTCTAGTTGGGTGATAATACCCGCTTAAGCTAATCCTGGCAGGCTGGTTTTCTGGCTTTCGATCCTCTTCTACCAACTTCACATATGCAACTTCAATATCAACAATCCCGCCGTCAGTTTGGGAGAGATTTAAATTTTCAATAATATAATGATAGATTGCTTTGCATATTGATTCACAGGCGACGTCAAAGTTCCAAGTCTTGCAATCAAGCCTACTGTTTTCTATTATTTCATGGATTTGAACATTTGCCTTTTTTGCACAGAACTTGCATATCTCTGTAACGCCTTGCAATGAGGTTGAATAAGTCTTTAAAGAAAGAGCCATATTATCGGCCTTGTCTTTAGTTTGATCCAATTCCTGGATAAAATCTTTCTCTACCCGAGCATACATGATCAGGACAGCAATGTTTAGCCCTGCAGCAAGAATGAGTAGCCCCCATTTCCACCATATTCCGCTTCCTACTGCTACGTTACAAAGGATACTGCTACACAGTGCTAGTACTCCCAGAAAGAATGCCTTCACTGTAGGTCTGAGAAAGAGTTTCTTTAATTCTTCCATATGCAACCTTCTCTTTATCTAATAGTATCATATTCAGTTTATTCGATAAAAATCTCTCTGTCAAGCGGGCCACAAATATAAAGCATACTTTTATTGTTTTGCTCATACAAACTATTAGAACTCAGTGTCGCAGACGGCCAATAAATGATAAATCTTCTCTACTAAAGAAAAACGTACGGCGGGATTGGACGATAATAATTCGTTTCACAGTGAAACGAATTTGCATATACTAGGAATCCTTACTACATTTTATAGACATTTATAATTTTCAGACTGTTCTGATTTTTCAACAGATTCAAAGGTGCCGGGCTATTCCGCTTAACATTGTACGATAAGAGTTGCAGACAACCATTGATGCCTGCAACTCTCTGAAATGCTATTTAACTGTTTGAAGAAAGCGAAACAGCAACATCTGTCGCAAGTTTGATGTTACTATGCCAGAAATTGAATGTGTCAAGTCCTTGAGTTACATCGTCATATACGTTTGCTTTTTTCTCTGGATCTCTAATAGTAAGTACTAAGCAAAACTCTTGGCTAGGAACACTTCGCTCATATTTTGCGCGTTGTTCGGTGTGTTCGCGGTATAGTCCAACCAGATTTAAATACCAGAGTTTATCCCCTGTAATATAGTTCTGTTTGTTTGCTTCTGAAAGATCCGCTAAATCAATGGCGTATTTTTTAACTGGGTAGTACTTATCAGCATACTGAATTAACAGCCTCTCCCTTAGCGCAAATTCACTCTGGTTTTCACGCATTAGCCTTTTGCTATATAAGCTATTAAGGAAAAGATTTTTTGCCCCCTCTCTTCCCACCGGATTAAGAATATTCTTTCTAGATGTATCACGTGGGCTTTTCTTATCAAATGATCCAAATTTTATATCCAAGTCGGATTGGCAGTATTCAATACCTTGTGAGGGGTCAAGAATTGGATCATATACTAATGTTGCAATTATTTGCCCTGTGTAGAAACCATCTTTTATCAGCGATTTCGGCATCGGGAAGTCCATAATATCTATTTTTTCTCCCTTAGCAAGAGTGTCTCGTAATATAAGAGTGGCTTCATATGGAGAATTATAGAGAATTTGTTGAATGTTTTTGGGCACGCCAAACCCAAGCTGGTTTGTGCGTTCCGCTTCTGGGATAAGTAAGTTTTCAGAATACGAGGCTGAGTGAATGATTAAACCTTTCAACAAAAGTGGATCAAACGCCTCGTCAAGCTCCTGGTATAGCCCTGTAGCCAAGGATGCTATGCGCGGAGTAGAGAAACTTGTTCCAACGCTCTTTGAAAGTCCTCCAGTTTTTAGGAACGAGGTCACACCAGTTGTAACAAGATGACCGTTTTTATCTACACCCGCATTTCCCCCATAGTGAGATACTTCGGGCTTTATAATGAATTCTGGGCCAGGTCCAATGCGAGAAAAGGGTGAAGGATTATCCACGTCAGAATAATCATCCTCTCCCTTCGCCTGTGCTACAGAACCAACAACCAGTGATCGTACGGAATCTGCACCTTCGTGAATTCTCCCCTTGGGCCGACCCGATATGAAATTCTTGCAATTCCCTGCAGATTTACAAATTAGGATATTATACTCATCCTGAAGGCTGTCTAAAGCTATTGCAAAATCTGAAAACTTGGAATCACTAATTGGGCGAACAACACTTATTGAAAGATTCCATACTTTGATTCTTTCGTGATTTGCTTTAATGGCATCTTTTATATTCTCGATTAGCTCATCTTCGTCAATTCCGTTGGGGGTGTTAGGAAAGATAGCTGCATCAAAGATCTTTATGCCGCTATGTCCTACCCAATCTTTTCCTTCGCATACATCTCCATAAAGGGCAACACCGGCAACGAATGTTCCATGTGTTGGATCAATTTCAGAATCCGGATATACTGTCCATCTTTCATCTGTCAACCATGGCGATAAATGCGGAATAGCAGCAATACCATTGTCCAGGATACCCAATGTTTCATAACGAGTTCCTTCAAGCGGCTTCATGATTTCTACAGAATTCTCGCCTTGTATCGAGTCCAATGATAAAACATACTTTGGCATCGGCTCGATAGAGAAAAGTGCTTCATATATATCGTCTTTCCTGATTGTATCAAGGAAAGCCGAGGGAGACATGCCAATCTTATAAATTGGGAGTTGCTTTGTATAGCTAGATTTTTTATACGTGATTTCTCGTTTAGTCAGGGCCTGCTCGAATAAACGCTGCATAGCTATATTTGTCTCATAATCTTGGAAGTCGATTAGCTTTACTTTGTATTCTTCTTCCTCCGCGCCCAATTCCACTTCAGGCTGGAACTCCCAAAATGTTTCAAGACAAGAAATCGCATAGCTATTTCGATTATAATCGTTAAGATGAGCAGATATTTCGTTCATCTGTGATACCGAGTCTATTTTTACCACAAGTTCGTCTGTAGCAGTAAGTCCAATTACGTTGCTCTTATCACAAGTTTGAAATAATGCAGAGATATCTCCTCTTCTTGACTTTGCTGTAGCATCAGAACACATTTTAGCAACGAACACAAACGGAACTGCAGATTTTCGATTTTCTCGATCAATTACCGTTGAAGCAAATTGCTCAAATGCTAGCTTTAACACAGACGCGCGTTGCTCTAATTCGTCGCCACTCAACACCCAATTAGGGATATCAGAACTTCTGCCGGGTTCTACCCTTAACTCATCAATTTCTCGCGGAGCAAAAAATTTAATTGGCAGTTTTTCGTTTTCCATTGATTACACCTCCCGCCTTCCAACATTTCTAGATATTCCTTGTATCTTGCGAAGGGGAATATTCATGCTTTCATTTATTTCTTTATGTGTGGCACCATTACTTATTAGAAACCTTATTAATTCGTCATCGCCTTCGATTGTATGGTTTTTGTGGAAATAGATTTCTTTCAATACATCACAATTTGTCAGGCAAGTTCTATCGGATAAGATAACTCCGCGCATTGCGTTGAAAAGAATTGTCTTAATCTCCGAATGGCTTAACCCTATTAATGCATTCTCAATTATTTCATGTTTTTTGGGAACAGAAAGGAAATTTGTCGTTTTCTCTTTTAAAGTGATGTGTAACAATTGATTAATTTCGTCTTTTTGAGGTTTTTCAAGTGTTATTACTGATGTAAATCTACGCCATATTGCTGGATCAAGTAGTTCTTGATGGTTAGTAGCTGCAATCAAAATACTATCCTCGCTAAAAGAGTCGATGTTTTGGATTAGACTGTTTACAACACGTTTTAGCTCTCCGAGTTCGTTCTTGTCATCTCGTAATTTAGCAATAACATCGAATTCATCTAAAAACAAGATGCACTCTCTCCTTGAGGCATAATCAAATATTTTGCGTATATTTTTAGCCGTACTCCCGAGTAAAGAGGATACTAAACCATCGAGTCTAGCCGTAATAAGAGGGAGGCCTGTAATACTAGATATCAACTGAGCAATTGTCGTTTTCCCACATCCCGGAGGCCCATAAAGCAACAAAGTGTTCGCAGCATTGAATCCAGATTTGAGTAAGATATCTCTCCGGTTATAGCTCTCAACGAAATTGTACAATGCTTCTTGCGTATATTTGTTTAGTACAATTTCCCCAGTATCAATTTGGGGGAAAGAGACTTCAACTATATCCATCCGACTCTCAGAATCTACAGGCCTTGCCGATAAGCTGTCTAACGCAGTAAGTGTGCCTCTCTTTTGACTTAATACTGATCTTATTTTTTTTGCCAATGAAATATCGCCTTGTTTTTCAAGGTTGTTAGCTAGAACAGTTGCATAATTAACAACTTTCTCTTTGTCATTCGCTAACCCGCCCTCGATAATTTTTACAATTTCAGTATACATAAATAATCTCCTGATTCAAAGAGTAGTCATTTTATGTTGCGTTTATCTGATTGAAAAAGAAACCTGTCAAGCGAAAGATTTGAGATGCGAAAGCCTTAGCCATTCGCAAAAGAATTATATACGCATTTGCGAGAAAAGTCAATGTATTTGTTGTTAAAAACGCTAAAAGCGTTATTGTAACAAAAATAATCGTGATTAAAAAACGAATAATCGTTATTAATTGTGACGCAGTGCCAACCGGACGTAACTCTATTTGCCTTGTTTTAGGCGATAGGAGAGTGAATCTAATAATCCGTTTCACCATGAAACGCAAAAGCCGCTCTGAACACAGGCTTGTGGTCAGGGCGGCTCTACGGCATGGCAAGCAAAGGCTCCTTAAAACAATAAGCAGCCCAAATGAAGGGGATTGCGGTTATAGATGGATTATCGTGTGCTGGCTTCTATAGCCTTTTCATAATAGTCGATCAGGCACTTCTTGGGGACGCGAATGAGGGCGCCGATCCGTATATGGGCGAGCGACTTTGAGCTTATCAGGTTATATGCGGAGCTTCGCCCGATCCGCAGCGCTTCCGCAACCTGTAATGTCGTCATAATATCCGGGTATTCTTCAAACATATACAACCTCCGTGATAGTGAATAATGCTGTCATCTATATAAAGTGTTGACCTGACAGAGCAGGCTTTTCTAACACATTTCTAACATCTTTATAAAATCGAATAAAATAGTTCTTTGTTTTGATATGTCTAACACCGTAGAAGTCCTTGAACGGCCTGGGATTTCCGGGGACGAGGTAATACTCTTTTGAAAGATTGCAACCTCGATTTTCCTTCTTGGGCGATTCAGGTTCTAGTGCTCACTCCGGGCGTGCGGGTTCAAGTCCCGCCTCGCGCACCAAAAAAGTTCCGAAAACGTTCAGAAATGAACTTTTTCGGAACTTTTTCTTTATCTTTACTTTTTGCGATTCCCACAGTTCTAATGGAGTTCTAATACAAACGGTTTTTTCGGGCGTTCACGGTTTGTTGCAATACGAAACAGAAAGGGTTTTCACGATGAAGAAAAAACTGCTTTCCTGCACCTTCAACATGGACACCGCCAGCGTGGAATTGAAATACTCCGACGGAAGTATGATCGCCATTGACTGCGACGAAGTTGAGTACGAAGTGGCGAACAACCTGAAACAAAGGACGGAATTGAATTACCTTGTCTATAACGATCCGATGTCATATGCAGAGATGATTCTGAACGGAGAAATCGAGGATTATTTGAAAAGAGTCACACGATAAACATAGCCCCATCGGACGAAGAGCAATCGTTCGACGGGGCTTTGTTTCGTTTATCTGGTGGATTCTCCCCATACGGGGGGCGAGATCTCGCTGATATAGAGGAAGGGACGCCCCGGCTCCCGGATGCGTTCGAGGAGAAGAGCGGCGGCAACCCGGCCGATATGGGTGCTGTTGATCCGGGCGGTGGTCAGCTTCGGGGAGACGACGGAAGCCTCCGGCGAGCCGTCGAAGCCGGTGACCATCACGTCCGCGGGGATGCGAAGGCCCAGCTCCTTCAGCGCGCGCATCAGGTGGATCGCCAGATAGTCGTTGGCGCAGACGAAGCCGTCCGGGATCGAGGGCATGGCGCGGAGCTTTTCCATCAGCCATCCAGGGTTCCCGTAATTGGCGCTGTCCGGCTCCAGAATGCACATGCCGCGATCGACGGACAGGCCGGCGTCCAGCATCGCTACGAAGAAGCCGAGCCAGCGTTCGGCAAAGCTGTTGCAGTGCTCCTTGTCGCCCACGAAGCCGATCCGCTTCGCGCCGGCTGCGATCATGTGATTGGTCATGGCGATCACGGCCGCATAGTTCTCCATCGTTACAAAATCGCAGGTCAGCAGCGACTTGTTGGCCTTGGCGTAGCCGTCCACAAAGACGCAGGGGAGACCCAGGGAGCAAACCATTTCCTGATAGGCCTTGTCAAAGAGCTCAATGCACAGAATAGCAGCCGTGGCCGTCAGATCCAGATGCGGCGGCAGCTTTCTGACTGAGATCTCCGCGGGGGAGACCTCGTACATCTTCATCGTATAGCCCGCGCGGCAGATGGCGTCGGTAAAGCTGGTAATAAAGTAAGCGCCGAAGTTGTGGCTGAGGAGCTTGTGCTGCGTCAGCAGGGCGACGTTCCGGCTGCCCTCCGGCGCGTCCGGCGTATCCTCCGGAATCTGGCCGTAGCCCAGCTCCTGCGCTTTCTGCAGCACCAGCTTTTTCGTGGCTTCGGGCACGGCGCCCCGGTCGTTGAAGATCTTGGATACCGTGTTGCGGGACAGGCCGCAGGCGTCCGCAATGTCCTGCATCGTTACTCGTTTGACTGCCATTCTGTACACTCCTCGAGCTTACTCTTTTCTCTATTATAATATACTACGCAAACCGGCAAAAGACAAGTTGTGCAAAATGTAAACATATTCCCCTCAAACCTATGAGTTTTGCACAAAACATCCCTGCTTTCTTTATAATTTTTTACGAAACGTAAATAGAAGCACAACAAACAGTTGACAGTACGTAAACGAAGCCTTATTATGACATTGGAGGATAGTTTACAATTTGTTCATCTATCCGTTTCGTGCAAAAAAGGACGCGGATGTGTGCCCGAACAGAAAAAGGAGGAAACAGGAAAGTATGTCAGAAGTCATCCTGAAAGGACTCAAAAAGGTCTACGACAACAAGGTGACGGCCGTTCACGACGTCAACCTGGATATCGCCGACAAGGAGTTCATTGTCTTGGTCGGACCTTCCGGCTGCGGAAAGTCCACAACCCTGCGCATGGTGGCCGGTCTGGAGGAGATTTCGGACGGCGAGCTGTACATTGACGGCAGGCTCGTCAACGATGTGGCTCCCAA
The DNA here is from genome assembly GCA_902775355.1 of Oscillospiraceae bacterium. Lineage (GTDB taxonomy): Bacteria > Bacillota > Clostridia > Oscillospirales > Oscillospiraceae > Limivicinus. Next base: position 41,242 of record CACYLY010000023.1, on the reverse strand, counting down.
GGACCGCGATATCGCCATGGTGTTCCAAAACTACGCGCTGTATCCCCACATGACCGTGTACGACAACCTGGCCTTCGCACTGAAGCTGCGCAAGACCCCGAAAGCCGAGATCGACCGGAAGGTGCGCGAGGTCGCCGAGATCCTCGACATCACCCAGTACCTGGAGCGCAAGCCCAAGGCACTAAGCGGCGGCCAGCGCCAGCGCGTGGCCATCGGCCGCGCCATGGTCCGCGACCCCAAGGTCTTCCTGATGGACGAGCCCCTCTCGAACCTGGACGCCAAGCTCCGCAACCAGATGCGCGCTGAGATCATCAAGCTCCGCTCCCGCATCGACACGACCTTCATGTACGTCACCCACGACCAGACCGAGGCCATGACCCTGGGCGACCGGATCGTCATCATGAAGGACGGCTACGTCAACCAGATCGGCACCCCCCAGGAGGTCTTCAACAAACCCGTGAACCTGTTCGTGGCCGGCTTCATCGGCATGCCCGTCATGAACTTCTTCGACAACTGCAAGCTCCTGAAGGAAAACGGCAAGTACATCGCGGAGATCCGCGGCGTGAAGTTCGTCCTCTCCGAGTTCCAGCAGAAGGCGCTGACCCAGAACCAGGTGGAGCCCTGCGACATCGTTGCCGGCATCCGTCCCCAGCACGTCACCGTGGGCGAGGGCGAGCTGAGCGCGATGATCGAGGTCAGCGAGATGATGGGCAGCGAGTACAACATCCACGCCCGCTGCGAGGGGGACGAGGTCGTCATGCTGATCCCGACCATCGACCTGACCGCCGACGTTTCCATGGGCAAGATGGTGAACTTCACCACCCGCCCGAACCTGATCCAGCTCTTCGACAAGGCCAGCGGCAACAACCTGATCTGGTACGACGCCGATTCTGCTGCAAAGGACGCGCCTGTCTGCAAACGCTACGACTTTTAAGCAGGAAGGAGAACAAGCATGGATGCTGTAACAAGCGCCCCGAAGGGAACGCTCTCTCCCGAAAAGCCGAAGCTGGAAAACAAAAAGCTGAAAGCCTTCAAGGAGAACGCGCCCTTCCTGATCATGATTTTCCCCGCGGTCCTGGTTGTGTTCCTGTTCAACTACATGCCCATTTACGGCGTGCTGATCGCCTTCCAGGACTTCATGCCCGGCGACAAGATCCTTTCCCCCGATACGATCTGGGTCGGGTTTGAAAACTTCCAGCGTTTCTTCTCGGATCCGCAGTTCTGGCCCCTGATGAAGAACACCTTCCTCATCTGCATTTACGGCTTCATCATCGGCTTCCCCCTGCCGATCCTGGTTTCCCTGATGCTCAACTCCCTCAAGGGCAAAAAGACGGCCAAGTTCCTCCAGACGATCTTCACCGCGCCCCACTTCATCTCTCTGGTGGTCCTGGTCGGTATGCTGACCCTGTTCTTCGGCCGCTACGGTCTGGTGAACAACATCGTCGCCCACGGCGGCGGGGAACGCTACTCCTACTTCCTGGAGACCGGCGCCTTCCGCCCCCTGTACATCCTCTCGAGCAACTGGCAGGATTTCGGCTGGAGCGCGGTCATCTACATCGCGGCCCTCTCCAACGTGGATCCCCAGCAGCATGAGGCCGCCATCCTGGACGGCGCCACCCGCTTCCAGCGCGTGATCCACGTGGACCTGCCCGCCATCATGCCCATGATCAGCGTCATGCTTATCATGTCCATCGGCGGTCTGATGGGCGTCGGCTACGAGAAGGCCCTGCTGATGCAGACCGACGGCAACCTGGCGGTCAGCGAGCTGATCTCCACCTACGTGTACAAGCGCGGTCTTACCGGCGTGCCCGACCAGGCTTACGCCACCGCCATCGGCCTGTTTAACTCCATCATCAACGTGGTCCTGCTGGTGATCGCCAACACGACCAGCAAGAAGTTCTCCGAGAACTCGCTGTGGTAAGGAGGACATGAAGATGACGAAAAGAAAAAACGCACTCCGGGATACCGTGGGCGATAAGATCTTTTACATTATCAACGGCTTTTTCCTGCTTCTGCTCGCCCTGATCATCCTCTACCCGCTCTACTTCATCATCATCGCCTCCATCTCCGACCCGGACGCGGTTCTGGGCGGCGAAGTGGTCCTTTATCCGGTGCGCATCACCATGGAGGGCTTTGCCAAAATCATGGAGCGCGGCGATGTGTGGCGCGGCTACCTGAACACCATCATCTACACCGGCCTGACGGTCGTCCTCTCCCTGATCGTGACGATCCCCGCCGGCTGGGCCCTGAGCCGGAAGACCCTGCCCGGCAAGAAGGCCTTCATGATCTACTTCATCATCCCCATGTTCTTCGGCGGCGGTCTGATCCCGTTCTACAATGTTATGCAGAGCCTGGGCCTCATCAACACCATGTGGTCCGTGATCCTGCCGGCCATCCTGTCGGTGTGGAACCTGTTCATGACCAAGACCTTCTTTGAATCCAGCATCCCCAACGGCCTGATCGAGGCCGCCAAGATCGACGGCGCCGGCCAGTTCCGCATTTTTACCTCGGTGGTCATCCCCCTTTCCAAGGCGGTCATCGCGGTCATGGCGCTCTACTACGCCGTGGGCCAGTGGAACAGCTACTTCAACGCCATGATCTTCCTGCAGGATGAGACCAAGTACCCCCTGCAGCTGGTGCTGAAGGAGATCCTGATCGCGTCCGAGAACACCACCGGCGGCAGCGGCGAGACCATTTTGCAGCAGTACCGTCTCGCCAACCAGCTCAAGTACGTCTCCGTGATCGTCTCCAGCCTGCCCGTCCTGTTGCTGTACCCCTTCGTGCAGAAGTACTTCGCCCAGGGCGTTATGATCGGCTCGCTGAAGGAGTGATCGGAAGCAAAGCTCCTTGCCCCAGCTTCGTCTATTTCCAGAGAAACAATTTATCAGGAGGAACAACACAACATGAAAAAATGGATCGCATGCTTTCTGCTGACCGCCATGGTGCTGGCTCTTGCGGCCTGCGGCGGCGGCAGCGGCTCCGCCCCCAAGGCGGAACACGCGGGCGCCGATAAGCTGGTCAGCGAATACGGCTTCCAGTGGACCGACCCCAACGCGCCCATCCTCAACGAGAAGGGCGCGCAGGAGATCTCCTTCACGGTCTTCTCGTCCAAGAACGCTTCCGCGCTGGACTACAACGACATGAAGATCATGCAGGACCTCTACGACCAGACCAACGTCTTCGTGCAGTGGGAGAACGTGTCCGAGTCCGTGTACTCCCAGCAGAAGAACCTGATCTTCGGCAACAAGGACGGCCGGCCCGACGCCATCTACCATGCCGGTATGAGCGCCGGTGAGATCATCAAGTACGCCAAGCGCCACGTGCTGCTGCCCATCAGCGACTACCTGGAGTACATGCCCAACTTCTCCAAGATCCTGGAAGAGCGGCCCGACATCAAGGCGCAGCTCATCAACGTGGAGGACGGCAAGATCTACTCTCTGCCCCGCATCGAGGAAATGGGCCTGCTGCAGCATCCCAACATCCTCTTCCTGAACAAGAACTGGACGGCGGAGGCCATCAAGGCCGGCGCCGTGCAGGGCCTGACGGAGGCCGACCTGGCGGACGGTCTGGCGCTGACCAGCGATCAGATGACCGCCCTGCTGACCTACTTCCGCGATAACGACATGAACGGCAACGGCAAGACCGACGACGAGCGCCCGCTGAGCTTTGTTTACAACAACTGGCAGGGCAACCAGTGCGACCTGTACGGCATGTTCGGTCTGAACGACAACCTGGAGCACCGCATCATCATCGACGACAAGGTGACTTACACCGTGCAGGATGAGCGCTTCAAGGAAGCCACCAACTTCATCGCCAAGTGGGTTGCCGACGGCCTGATCGACAAGGTTTCCTTCGAGCAGTCCCAGGATAACTTCCTGGCCAACGGCAAGGGCCTGGAGACCTACGGCGCCTTCTACTGGTGGGAGAGCGAGACCGTGGTCTCCAATCCCGAGAACTACATCACCTGCGCCCCCATCATCGGACCCGGCGGCGACCAGACGGTCTGCGTTTCCAACAACCCCGAGGTCGGCACGGGCGAGCTCATCATCTTCGCCGACTGCCCCAACTTCGAGGTCCTGCTGGCCTACTTTGACCGCTACTACGACCCGGTCGTCTCCGCCCAGATCAACTATGGCCCCATCGGCATCGTCTATGAGGAAGAGCGCGACGCCAGCGGCATGCTGGTGCAGAAGCCTCTGCCCGAAGGCATCACCACCGACGAGCTGCGTCTGCAGAACGCCCCTCTCGGCATCATCTACCTCTCTGACTACGCCTGGAACAACGTGGTCCACATGGAGCCTCGCGCCCAGCTGCGTCTGGAGCGTCTGAACGCCTATGTGAAGCCCTATGTGGCCGGCAACGTGAAGCCCTGCCCCAACCTGCAGTTCACGCTGGACGAGCTGAACACCCTGGCCAACTATGAGACCAACTTCAACGACTATGTCCGCACCAACCTGATCCGCTGGCTGCTGAGCGGCGGCGTGTCCGACGCGGAGTGGACCGCGTTCCAGAACGATCTGAACGGCAAGGTCAACCTTGAGGGTCTGCGCGGCGTCTACCAGGCTGCCTACGACAGATACCTGAACGGCTGATAACAGCAGAACTGATAACAGCAGAAGGAGAAAACATGAAAAAGATTCAGAAGATCCTGGCCCTGGCTCTGGCCCTGGCCCTGGCGCTTTCCCTGGCCGCCTGCGGCGGTGAAAGCGGCGGCGAAGCCGGCGCTCCTGCCGGCGGCGAGAACACAGCCCCCGAGATCACCGGCGTCCATGACCTGACCGTTGAGGCCGGCTCCGCCATCGACGTGCTGGAGGGCATCACCGCCAGCGACGCTGAGGACGGCGACGTGACCGCCCTCATCACCGTGGAAGCCACCCCGACCCTGGACTTCGCCAACGGCAAGGCCACCCCGGCCAGCGCCGGCGACTACGAGCTGGTTTACATCGTTACCGACAAGGGCGGTCTGATCGGCGAGGCTTTTGCCACCCTGACCGTTACCCGTCAGACCGGCGAGGCCACCCTCTACAAGGAATTTGACTTCAGCCTGGAAGGCGCACCCGACGCCCACGGCTGGACCGCCGACATCGGCGAGAGCGCTCAGGCTGTCGGCGAGATGAAGCAGGGCGCCTTCGTGTTCGACATCACCAATCCCGGCGACGGCGACGGCGCGGTCCGCTTTGTCAAGCCCGGCTTCGCTCTGGAGAAGGGCGACTACCGCGTGAAGATCTGGGCCAAGTCCACCGCCCCCACCTATGCGCACTTCATCGCCCGCGACGAGACCGCGGAGGAGTGGAGCACCTTCGGCGCCGTGTGGAATGCCCGCATCGAAGAGAACGTGGCTCCCATCGAGCTGAACTTCGCCTCCGAGGGCGAGGGCAGCGCGGAGCTGATGCTGAACCTGGGCAAGATCACCCCGAATCCCGACAATGCCGCCGACACCACGCCCGAGAACTTCACGGTGACCATCGACAAGGTGGAGATCTATAAGATCACCGGCGAGGAGCATCAGGTTCCCGCCTACAATGCCGACTTTGCCTCCGGCGCGGGTCTGACGGTCGAGGCCGGCGACGGCGCCGCTGCCGAAGTCAGCTTTGACGGAGACGCTGCCGTTGCCGCCATCTCCGCCTATCCCACCGAGGGCGGCGTGTGGAGCATCAAGGCCAACCTGGACCTGGGCGATCTGATCATCGAAGAGGGCGGCAAGTACTACTACAGCTTTACCGTCAACGCCGAGAACGGCCTGGGCGGCGAGTGCCTGGTGGAGAGCGAGACCATGTATCATGAGGCACGCGCCAACTTCAACGGCATCTCCGTTCCCGCCGGCGAGGACACCGTGATCTTCCAGAGCTTTACCGCCGAGCGGAACGTGCTGGATCCCGTGATCCGCATGCAGATCGGCAATCCTCCCGCCGAGGGCGTGACCGCCAACACCATCACGATCACCAACTTCGAGTTCGGCAAGCTGGAGGGCGACAAGGAGGTCGTCAAGACCATCGAGACCTTCGCCAACGTGGGCAAGGGTACGGCTGTGAAGGAAAGCGGCGAGTTCGCCTGGGAGACCTTCAACGGGACCGACGAGGACAACGACCGCGGCGTGGGCACCATCTGGACCGAGAACGGCAGCCTCTTCTACCGCATCGACAACGGCGGCGAGGTCGACTGGCACAACAAGCTGATCTGCCCGGTCACCCTGCCCGCGGACAGCTACTTCACCGTGGAGATCACCGCGAAGGCCTCCAAGCCCGTCTCCTGCGGCTTCTTCCTGAATCCTGCCGGCGGCTGGGATCCCCGCATCAGCCAGGGCATCGACTTCACCACCGAGGAGCAGACCTTTACCTTTGAAACCACTGACACCTTTATCACCGATATGGATGTGGAGCTTCTGTTCCAGTTCGGCTCTGCCGACACTGCCGCTCTGGGCGAAGTGACCATCGAATTCGTCAGCGTCAAGATCTATCAGAGACCGATCATGTGATCGACTGAGATGCTGATTTCTGAATAGATTTCTATCAGATATCAGCATGAGACACCAATATAGGGAGGATGGACTCCATCCTCCCTATACGCCTAAACGAAGGAGGTTCTTATGAGCAAGAAAATGATTGCTCTTTTGCTCGCGCTGTGCATGGCGGCGAGCCTGCTGGCCGGCTGCGGCGCGTCCGGCGAGAGCGTTTCCGACTCCGGCGAAGGCGGACAGTTTGCGTCCGTCGACTATGACAAGGATTTCTCCACGTTTCGTACTCCCGGCAGCCAGGAGGAGGCCTATGATTATCAGCTCTTCTTCCTGCCGGAAATGGACGGCCTGGCCCAGCCTTTTGTGGGCGATCCCATGCCCTATTACGAGGACGGCGTGTTTTATATCTACTATCTGAAGGAGAGCGGCGACTCCTACAACCATTCCATCTATCTGGCCACCACCACGGATTTCCTCAGCTTTGAAGAGTACGACGATCCCGTGATCGAGGCCAGCCGCAGCGGCGGCCAGGACGGCTGGGTCGGCACCGGCTCTCTCGTCAAGGTGGAGGACAAGTATTACTTCTTCTACACCGGCCACGCCGGCTCGGATTCCTACGAGTACAAGGAAAAGATCATGGTCGCCGAGGGCAGCAGCCCCACCTCCTTCACCAAGGTCGAGGGCTGGGAGCTGACCCCGCCCTCGGAGCTGGGACAGAAGAACGACTTCCGCGATCCCCAGGCCTACTACAACGCGGAAAAGGGCGTCATCGAGCTGACCGTCACCGCCGCGCAGAGCGGAACGGCCCGCATCATCAAGTACTCTCTGGCGAAGGACCTCTCCGGCTTCGAGTACGAGGGCGTGATCCTCACCGATCCCACCGGCTCCTTCTGGAACCTGGAGTGCAGCGACACCTTCCGCCTGGGAGACAAGTGGTACATCACCTATTCCGGTCAGGACGACACGCTGTGGTTTGCCTCCTCCGACGATCGCTACGGCCCCTATGACGAGCCGCGCCGCATCGACGGCAAGCTCTTCTACGCGGCCAAGCACGTGGAGGACGGCGCGCACAGCTACATGGTGGGCTGGGCCCGGCGCTCAGAGTCCGCTTCCTCCACCCAGGAGGTCTCGGCCTGGGGCGGCAACCTGATCGTGCAGCAGCTGGACCAGGCCCCGGACGGCAGCCTGATCCTCAAGCCGCTGGACGCGTACAAGGACGCCTTTGCCGATCGCCGGGAGCTGCGCTTCGAGGGGCTGGATCTCTCCCTGACCGCCGGCGCCCGCTACAGCTACAGCGAGGCTTTCACGACTTATGAACGCTTCCTGATTACCGGCGAATTTACCTACAGCGGCAAGGGAAGCTTCGGCCTGGCCTTCGACTTCAACAACCGGGAGGACAAGTACAAGCTCATCTCCATCTGCCCGGCCGACGGCGTGATCCGGCTGAGCTTCAACCAGGGCAGCACCCCCATCACCGAGACGGCGGTGAACCTGGAGGCGGGCAAGACCTACTCCTTCACCTATCTGCAGGAAGGCTCCGTGGGCGTGTTCTACATCGACGGCGCCGCCGCGCTGACCGTGCGGCTCTACGGCGTCAGCGGCAAGGCGGTCCGGCTCTTTGCGGAGAACAATACCGTCGAATGGACGAACCTGATGGAGTACACCATGCCCGTGGAGGCTCTCTATGAAGCGGCTGCTTGATATCGATAATCCGGTCATACGTTTTATCATCAAAATTTTTGACTGCATGCTCCTGAGCGTGCTCTGGCTGGCCTTTTCGCTGCCCATCATCACCATGGGCGCTTCCAACACGGCGCTTTACTCCGCGGTCTTCCATCATATCCGCCGGGATGAAAGCTATCTCTGGCGAAGCTTCTGGGGAGCCTTCAAGGAGAACTTCAAGCGCTCCACGCTTGCCTGGCTCCCGATGCTGGCCATGATCCTCTTCCTGGCCTATGACGCCATGGCCCTGCACCTGCTGATCCGCAGCGGCAATCCGATGGGACGCCTCTTCGGCGTGATCGTGGCGCTGATGGCGGTGTCGGCGGTGTGGACGGTGTTCCTGGCGGCCTACTGCGCCCGTTTCCAGGGCGGCGTCAAGGATATGCTGCGCTTCAGCTTTTATCTGATGATGTCCCATCCGCTGCGCTCCCTGGCAGTGATGATCGCGGTGGTGGGTTCGCTGGCGCTGATCCTGGTGGTGCCCGGGCTGGCGGCGCTGCTGCCCGCTGTGGCGGTCTGGATCTCCAGCATTTTCATCGAGCAGGTCTTCCAGCTGCATCTGCGTCCCGAGGACGCGCAAAAAATCAAAGATGAGGGAGAAAAAACATGAATCAGCGACTGCTTTTCGCCAGGGCTTATGAGGAGGACGCGCTGAAGCGCATCCCGCCTGATGCGCGGCCGCAGTTCCATTTGACCCCCTGTGTGGGCTGGATGAACGATCCCAACGGTTTTTCCTACTACAACGGGGAGTATCACCTGTTTTATCAGTACAATCCCTACAGCGTGGAGTGGGATGATATGCACTGGGGCCACGCGGTGAGCAAGGATCTGCTCCACTGGCGCTATCTTCCCGCGGCTCTGGCTCCGGACGACTGGTACGACGCGGACGGCTGCTGGTCGGGCAGCGCCATCGAGCTGCCCGACGGCAAGCAGCTGCTGATGTACACGGGCATCCGCAAGCTCAGCCACAAAAGCGAGGATGCCCTGCAGGTGCAGTGCCTGGCGCTGGGCGACGGCGTGAATTACAGCAAGCTGCCGGGCAATCCGGTCATCAGCGGGGACACTCTGCCCGAGGGCCTGAGCCCCTTCAATTTCCGCGATCCCAAGATCTGGCGGGAAAAGGACGGCAGCTACCGGGCGATCATCGGCTCCTGCGACCAGGAGCAAAAGGGCTGTCTGCTGCTTTATCGCAGCAACGACGCCATGGCCTGGCAATTCGAGAGCGTGTTCATCGAAAACGACGGCCGCTTCGGCCTGATGTGGGAGTGCCCGGACTTCTTTGAACTGGACGGAAGAAAGGTGCTTCTCGTCAGCCCCCAGTTCATGCTGCCGGAGGGCTTCGAATACCACAACGGCAACGGCACAGTCTGCCTGATCGGCGATACCGACGAGGCGGGAAGACATTTCGCCTACACCCAGCATCAGTCGGTGGATTACGGCATCGACTTCTACGCCGCCCAGACCATTTTGACGACGGACGGACGCCGGGTGATGATCGGCTGGCTCCAGAACTGGGATGCCTGCCAGAACAGCCGGAAGGAGCAGGTCTGGTACGGGCAGATGACGCTGCCGCGGGAGATCTTCCTGCGCAACGGCCGTCTCTGCCAGCGCCCGCTGCGGGAGCTGGAGCAGTACCGTCAGGGTCGTGTGGAGTACAAAAACATCTCCGTGGGGGACGACACCGTCCTCTACGGCATCGAGGGCCGCTGCGTGGAGCTGTTCGTCACGGTGCGGCCGAAGGACAGGGAAAAGCTTTTCCAAAAGTTCTCCCTGCGCTTCGCCCAGAATGAGAAATACCACAGCAGCCTGAGCTTCCGGCCCCACGAGCGGATCGTGAAGATCGACCGCAAGTGCTCCGGCTCGCGCCGGGCCATCATCCACCAGCGCCGCTGCCTGGTGCCCAACGATCAGGGCGAGATCACCATGCACGTGATCCTCGACCGCAACAGCATCGAGGCCTTCCTCAACGACGGCGACCAGGTTGTGTCCGCCGTCATCATGACTGAGCAGGCGGCCCGGGGCATTTCCTTCCACGCCATCGGCGAGGTGGAAATCGATGTGGTGAAATATGAGCTGTGCCCGGAGGAAGAGACATGAAAAGCATCGACGTGACCGCCCTGGGCGAGCTGCTGATCGACTTTACCGACAGCGGTCTCAGTCCCCAGGGAAATCCTCTGATGGAGGCCAATCCCGGCGGCGCGCCCTGCAACGTGCTGGCGATGCTGGCAAAACTGGGACGCAAAACCGCCTTTATCGGCAAGGTCGGCAGGGACATGTTCGGACGTCAGCTCAAGGAAGCGGTGGAGAGCGCCGGGATCGACACCCGGAACCTGCTGATGGACGACGAGGTGCACACCACCCTGGCTTTCGTCCACAAGAAGGCCGACGGGGACCGGGATTTCTCCTTTTACCGCGATCCCGGCGCGGATATCATGCTGCGCGCCCGGGAGGTGGACGGGGAGCTGATCGCCGCCTCGCGCATCTTCCACTTCGGCTCCCTGTCGCTGACGCACCCGGAGGTCCGGGAGGCGACCCACAGAGCCGTGGCGCTGGCAAAAGAGCACGGCTGCCTGATCTCCTTCGACCCCAATCTGCGCGAGCCGCTCTGGCGCACGCTGGACGAGGCGCGCGAGCAGATCGCCTGGGGCCTCGCCCAGTGTGATGTTCTGAAGATCTCGGACAATGAGATCCGATGGTTCACCGGGAAGGAGGACTTCGACGAGGGCGTGCACGCCCTGCGGGAGGCATTCGGCATCCCGCTGATCCTGCTGAGCAAGGGGCCTGAGGGCAGCAGCGCCTATTTTGGGGAAACGCGCGTCGACGCGGCTCCTTTCCTGATGCCCGACACCATCGAAACCACCGGCGCGGGGGACACCTTCTGCGCCTGCATCCTCAACGGCGTGCTGGAAAACGGTCTGGAGCCGGACGAGGAAACGCTTTCCGCCATGCTGCGGTTTGCCAACGCCGCGGCCGCGCTGGTCACAACAAGAAAAGGAGCCCTGCGCGTGATGCCTGCGCCGGAAGAAGTGGAAGCCCTGCTGCTTTCCCGCCGGCCCGGCAACCCATGAGTTCAGGCTTCGGACAACATATTGGATGGGGGATCGTGAGATGAAACACGCAAGATTATGCATTGCGCTTCTGCTGTTGACGGCGCTCCTGCTCAGCGCCTGCGGGCAGTCGGCGCAGCAGGCGGTTCCAGAGCAGGAAAGTGCGAACGAAGAAGCTGCTCCTGTCTCAGCGAAAGCGCCGCTGTTTGACGGGATCTACTATCAGACCCTGGCTGGCCGGATGGGCGACAGACCTATGACCGGAGCCACGGACAATGTGTTCTCCGCCAAATTTGAAGGGGACAAGGTCGCCGGCACGGCGGAGCTTGTGGACGGGAAATACCTGTTTTCCGCCTCGAAGACCGACGGAGAGGCCTGGCATGTCAAGCTGGAATGCAACTATCACACGATCCCCGGCAGGGATTATCGAGTGAGCTATCATTTTCGCTCGGACGTGGCCGGCTTGGTCAAGTTCGGCGATTTCCAGGAATTTCAGATCGTCCAGGGCAACAACACCGTTACCGGGCTTCTTGTGGCCCGGAGCGATGTGAGCTATTTGGACCTGCAGTTGGGCATGCTACCGCCCTTCAACCTGGAGTTCAGCTGCGTCGAGGTGGAGGAATTGGAGGACAAGGTCCTGTACACGGACCTGATGCCCGCCGCTTTCCGCTATGACGCCCAGGGAGCTGTTTATGAGCAGCACGACGAGGGCTACGAGCAGCAGCTCACACTGACGGAGGACAGTGCCGTCCTGCACATGGGCAAGGCCCCCTCCGAAGCTGAAGTCTGGAAGTCCAGGCTCTTCATCAAGACCGGCGTCACCCCGGAGCCCGGGCAGCGCTATCGCGTCAGTGCGGACCTGATTGCCGACAAGGGCATGGATTTCGAGATCTGTTACAATAACGCAGACCGGGAAAAAGGCTATGCCGCGCTCTACGGTCAGCATCTGGACGCCGGCGCGCCAAAGACTGTGGAGCAGATCGTCGCCGTGCCCCAGGAGGGCTTTTCACCCCGGGAGTTGGTGTTGCAGTTCGCCCTGGGCAAGGCTCCCGGAGGCACGAACATCAGCGTGAGCAATATCCGCGTGGAGACCGTGAAGGACGGATACAGCAATGCACTGCCCGTGGGCTTCGCGTTGGACAAGGTGATCTCCACGGGTAAAACGAGCACGCAGCTGATCCCCAAAAAGTATACCAACATCCCGCTGCCTTCCTTCTCCTACAGCGGCACCGACACCGTTTCCGAACGGCATGACGACGGCTATGTGGTGAATCTGGAGGAGAGCGGCTCCAGCGCGACTTTGATCATCAGCCAGGCGCCGGAGAATCCCGGCGACCGCGGGGTCTGGAAAGCCAAGCTCTGCGCCGCCACCGGCGTGACGCTGGAGCCCGGCGTGTCCTACCGGGTCTCCTTTGACCTCAATTCCGAGAAGGACCAAGCCGAGTACGAGGCCTGCTTCGACGGGGACTATGAAAACGCCTACGGCGCGCTGTACGGCCGGAGCCTCAGTGCCGGCGGCACGGATCATGTGGAATACACCGTGACCCCAGATGTGAGCCACGGTCCGCTGACCCTGCGCCTGCAGATGGGCAAGACCGATACTGCCGCGGGCAACACCGTGACGCTGAGCAATCTCAAGCTGGAGAAGCTCACACCCCAGTTTGAGGAGATCGTCCAGGTGCCCTACAACACAGGCTCCGTCGGCAATGTGAGCGAGGAGCACTACGACGGCGTGGAGCAGAGCGTTTCCGCCTCCGGCGGCTCTGCGACCCTGAACATTACCGCGGCGCGCAGCGGCGGCGGAGTCTGGAGCTCCAAGCTCCTGATCCGCAGCGGCGTGACCCCGGAGGCCGGGGCGAAATACCGGGTCAGCGTGAAGCTGGACGCTTCCGGCAGCACCGGCGACTATGAGATCCTGTATCAGAACAGCGGCGGTGAGCTCTACGGCGGCCAGTGGGGCCTGTCCGGTCCGGGGACCTTCAGTTCCGACTTCACCGCCCCGGACTCCGGCTGCGGGGAGCTGGTCCTGGTCTTCCAGCTGGGCAACAGCGCGGCGGGCAGCAGCGTCACCGTCAGCGACATCCAGATCAAAAAGATCACAACGGAAGATGTGGAATTGGACCTGGGCGGCTTCGCCTACCCGGTCACCTCCGGCGGCGGCAGCCAGACGATCCCCGCGGGCTACGAGGCCCAGTCCCTCTCCCTCTCCGCATCCGCCGAAGCCTCGGACGGCTTTAAGCAGAGCGCCTCCGCCTCCGGCAGCTCCGCGACCCTCAGCATCACCGCGGCCCGTCCTGCGGACGTGGGCGGCGTGTGGAGCTCCAAGCTCTTCGTGAAGACCGGCGTGACCCCGGAAGCCGGCCAAAAATATAGGGTCAGCTTCTCCATGTCCGCCACGGCCGACCCGGAAGAATTTGAAATCAAGTACGATAACGGCGGCGCTGAGGGCGGCTACGGCGGCCAGTGGGGCCAGCGAATCTCTGCCGGCAGCTACGGCCTGGAGTTCACCGCTCCGGAATCCGGCTGCGGGGAGCTGATCCTCCGCTTCCAGCTGGGCAACAGCCCCGCGCCCAACACCATCACTGTCAGCAGCATCACGGTGGAAAAGTGGGTGGAGGAGCACACCGAGGAGACCGGCGGCACCACCCAGAACAATTCCTTCTTCCTGGAGACTAACCCCGATACGGAGGCGACTCTGACCGGCGACGGCGCCAGCGCCTCAGTCCTGGTCACAAAGCCGGGGGACGACTGGCATATCAAACTCTATGCCCAGCCCGGCGTGACCCTGGAGGCGGGCAGGACCTACCAGATCGAAACCGCCGTGTCCGGCGCGGGAGGCTGGAACATCTGCTATAAGCGCGTGGGCGGCGGAGAGAACGATTTTGACGGCGAGTTGAGCTTCGGCGGAACGGTCGTCAACCTCGTCACCCCCGAGGAGACGGGCACGCTGGAGATCCTGCTGAAGCTGGGCGCCGTTGCGAAGGACGGCAAGGTGACCGTCAGCGGGATCCGGATCCTGGAGAAAGGAAAGGAGACCGAGGGCGAAAACCTGTTCGCCGGCTCCCTGTCCACCGGCTCCCGCGGCAACGTCAACTTCTGGGCCCATGACGGCTACGCGGCCACGCTCTCCAACAGCGGCTCCTCGGCCAGCCTCTCCGTCAGCGCCGTCCCGGCGGATGGGCGGGAGGTCTGGAAGCTCAAGCTTTTCGTAGAGACGGGAGCCGCCCTGGAGCAGGGTAAGACCTACCGCGTCAGCGCCGACGTGCAGTCCGGCACGGCGCTGGATTACGAAATCTGCTACAACGGACCGGATGAGAAGGATTTCGGCGCGCAGTACGGTCTGAACACCCAGGGGAAGCAGCCGGAACCCTATATTTTCACCGCCCAGAAGAACGGGGAGCTGATCCTGCAGTTCAGTCTGGGCAACGCCCCCGGCCCCTGCACCGTCACGGTCAGCGGCGTGAAGGTGGAGGAGATGAAGGAAGGCGCCGGAGAGAGCGTGATGCCCTCCTTCAGCTACGACAGCGCGGGCAGCATCGACACCGCGGCGGACGGCGGCTACCTGGTCGCCCTGGAAAAAGGCGATTCCTCCGCCACCCTGCGGATCCTGCAGGCGCCCGAGGAGCGAAACCCCTGGAACGTCAAGCTTTTCGCCCACACGGGATTTACCCCGGAGAAGGGGAAGGGCTATCGGGTCAGCTTCGACATCGAATCCGAAAAGCCTCAGAGCGTGTTTGAGGTTTTCTATGACGGCTCCTCGGAGGCGGCCTACGGTCAGCTCGGTCAGAGCCTGTCCGCCGGAAAGAAGACGATCAGCTATACGATCATGCCGGGCGACAGCAAGGGCGAGCTCACCCTGCAGCTCCGTCCGGGCAGGACCGACGGCACGGAGGGCAACAGCTATACCGTCAGCAATGTGAAGATCGAAGAGGTCACGTTTGAAAAGAAGACGGTGGAGGGCACCGCCCAGGCGGCCACGCTCTGGACCCATGAGACCTACGGCGGCACGCTGGAAAAGAAGGCGGACCGGGTGACGGTGCAGATGGGGAAGACTCCCGCGGCCGCGGAGCTGGAGCCCTGGAAGACGAAGCTCTTCATCGACACCGGCGTGACGCTCAAGGCGGGAGAAAAATACCGGATCAGCCTGGACGCCCGCTCCGACGCAGAAACCTATTTCGAGATCTGCTATAACCGGGACGAAGAGGAAAAAGGCTTCGGTGCTCAGTACGGCCTGACGGCCTACCCGGAAACCAGAACCTTTGAATATACGGCTTATGCCGGTCGTGATACCCATCTGATCATCCAGGTGTCCTTGGGCAAGTGCGCTTCTCCCAACAGCTTCACGGTAAGCCATGTGAAGGTGGAGAAGGTGGGAGAAAGAACGCAGCTTGGCCGGACAGAACACTGGTTCCCGCAGCTTCAGGCCTCGGTGCAGCCCGGCGCGGGCGAGGGATCCCTGCGCATTGAGGGCGAGACTCTGCGCTATTACATGCCGACAATCTCCGGCAAGGATGGGGACAACAAGCTCACGGTCTCCCAGTTGCCTCTGGCGTCGGATCAGAGCTATGTTATCCGTTTCCGCGCCAGAGCGGACAAGCCTCTGGACTTTCTGTTCGTACTGAACCGGGCCGGCGCTTGGGACACTGCAGTCTATGAGGAGCTGGCACTGACCGAACAGTGGCAGGAATTCACCTTTGAGATCCCAGCGGGCGCAGTACAGGACGCGGATTACGAACTGCTGTGGGAATTCGGCTTCGCATCCAACGCCGCGCAGAAATCTGCGGTGGCGGAGATCGACGGGCTTAGCGTGGAAGGAAAGTAACAGGGCAGCGGGGAAGCATGATCACGAACCGCAGGGAAATACTGCAGCAGACAGTCGAAGAGATCGAGCTGCTTTCCAAAATGCATTTGATGTACGGCTTGCAGGACGAACCCTGCTTCGCCGCCCAGAAACAAAAGATCGCCGACCTGATCGCAGACGGCAGGATCAATGTGCGGCGGGAACTGGATCCCGTCTCCCGCAATCTCTTCCACAGATACTTCGGCTGAAGATGGGGCGGCATCAACAAGACACTTCTCTTTTTCACTCCTCCCTTTTCCATGGGTCGCGGGCTGTATGGCAACATACAGTCCGCGATTCACATGAACGAGATCGCACCCTTCGCATTCCCAAAGCGGATCGGGATTGCACACGATTCATGTGCTGCTTCGATCCGCTTTTATAATTTTCGGGAGCGATTACAACAAGCACGATTGTGTTTTTGCAGCACACGGGGGAAAATGAATACCGGCAATAAGCATTGCGATCTCACGCAAGGAAATGCTGTTGCCGGTACACGGGAGGTTTCCAAAGGAGGGCCGGGAAGCTCGTCTTTGGCACACGATCTTGCTCGCAAGGTCTAGTGTGTTATACCTTTTGTTCCGCGAGGCGGGCAAAGGGGTGATGTCGCCTTTCCGGACAGCATACCTTTACCCGCCGAAAACGGCAGCCAAAACCTGCGAAGGGATGAGCAGAGTTTGGCTGCCGTTTTCATGAAGGAAGCGAGTGCGGAATGCAATGCAGCCTGCGCTTCCGGCGGAACAAGAGGTATATAAAAGCTCCCGTCTCACGTCCCGCCGCAGCGCCGTTTCTCAAAAAGATGCTTTCAAAATGCTACCAGGGCACCATGTATGTCCGGCTGCTCGGCTTTGGCAACGGAACGCTGAAATCTCTCTATGACCGCAGCGTCGGCTTCTTCCGCCGCCAGATCATCCTGACGGTGAAGGACCGCCCGAAGGACAGAGTAGATGATCCGTTCCTTTCGGAAAAGCTGTGCGGCGAGATCGAAGGGATCCTGCTCTGGGCGCTGGAGGGACTGCACCGGCTGCAGGTCAACGACTACAAGTTCACGATCAGCGCACGCAGCCGGGAAAACATGCAGGAGAGCATGACCGAGAGCAACAACGTGATCGAGTTCCTCAAATCTGAGGGCTACATCGGGTTCAAGGCGGACCTGGATATCAGCTCCCAGCGGCTCTATGAGCTGTATGTGCTCTGGTGTGAGGAAAACGCCGAGAAGCCCCTGACTACACGCAGCTTCTGCTTGCAAATGGCGGCTCTGGCCCCGGAATACAACCTGGAGCCCACCAACAAAGTCCACGCCCATGGACGTCAGGTTCGGGGCTATGTCGGGATCTATTCGCTGCTTTAACGGGATCCCCATCGAAGCCCAGCGAAGTGGGTTCGATGGGGAAAGGAAGAAGGAGACTGCGGATATGAAGTTTTCGGGGCGCTTACGCAAACCCCGGAAACGGAATGGAGCAGGTTTCTTCTGACGCAAGTACGGTGGTACGGATGGACGGATGATTTCAGTCGCTGCGTTTTTTCAAAACCATAAGGAGCATGTTTCGGCAGCCCGGAGAGGGCTGTTTTCTATTTCGGAAAAAAGTTGCCGGAAGGGTCGGAAAGCTTTCCCGAAACGCGCTTCCCGGAGGGGCGAACAGGATTTGCCGATTCGTGGGCTTCTTTCTCATACAGCGAATAATCCCTCATATCCGCAAAATCCATCAGGCCGTTTATGACCTGGACATCACAATACATCTATAAAAATGAATGGAGGACAAACCTATTTTAACAGCATCGCATGGGACGAGGTCACGGCCAATCTGGAGCGCACGCCGCTCTACGCCCGGCAGCTCGAAAAACAGACGAGGCCGCCAAAGGCACAGCCTGCCGGAAGCGCGGATCTGTTTACCTTTGCGCTTGACCCCGACTGGAAAGAAAAACTCGACCCACATACGCTGGAGAAGATACTCCATTACCGGCGATGTGTACGACTTTTATACGGTATTTCATAAGGCCCCGGGCTAGGCAGGGTTTTCCTCCTTGATGTTGACCACATTTTTGACCCTTACCAGGACGAAACGTATTGGAAACATGGGTTGAAACAGGTACAGGATAACACTGAAATATGATAAAATAATGAGGTTTGCGGCTAAAAAAGTGCTATTGGACGCAGTCCGAGGAATTCAAGTCCCGCCTCGCGCACACATAAAACTGCCCTAAATCGCAGGATTTAGGGCAGTTTTATCAGTTTGTTTCAGACTCGAAGTCGAAAGATTTCGGGCCTTTTTTCTATTTCCGCGGAGATTTGACGGGGATTGACGGAATGGATGATCGGAAGGGATCGACTGAAGGGGAAAATGCTGCCCGGCGGGGGAGCGGCGGCTTTCGAACAGATTCCGAACAAGTGAGAGCAAAACCCGCGCGGGGGAGAAAGCGCCCCGTGAGCGCCCCATGAGCTCGGCAGGCTTGCCCTCGTCCGAAAGGGAAACACGGCAGTTTGCGGCGCGCCGATCTGCGAAGCTGTGCGGGCTTGCTCCGCGGAGAAAGCACACGCGGCTGAACCCCTTGGACAGTCTTCCGGGACAAGGATCCATCCTCATTTTTCAACGAACATCCTGCCGGCAGAGCCTTGACACCCCGGCGGAAAAAAGTGTATATTCAAGTTGCCGGCGACAGAAGAGCGAGGGGCCGCGGCGTCCGTTCATTTCGGACAAACGGCGGCTTTTGCTTTTGCGCGCAGGCTCTCGGAGGCCGAGTCCTCCGGGAGAAAAGACCGGAGAAAGAGCCTGTTACCGCGCTTGTTTGCTTTTCTCCCCGGGATCAAAACACAGGAGGCACATTTCCATGAAAAAACGGATCCTTAGCATGGTTTTGACGCTGCTGATGCTGGCGTCCATGCTGCCCACCGCCTTTGCGGACTGGACCGTGCCGGAGGGCTACGACGAGTACGAGTATAACCAGCTCGCCGCCTTCCTCGAAACCGAGGACGCCGACCTCGTGAAGAACGGCACGAAGCTGGAAGAGGAAAATGAAGAAAATGAAACGAAATATGACGTCAACGATCCCTCCACCTGGGCCGACGGCTGGGTTTTCATGCCCTTCGGCGACACGCCCTATCACGTCATGAACATCAGCTGGCGCGACAGGGGCCTCGTCGGCACCCTGGATGTGAGCGGATTCACCCAGCTCAGCGGCCTGTATCTCTCAGGCAACCGGCTCACGGCGGTGAACGCGTCGAACTGCCCGGAGCTGGGCGACGTGGAGGTGTACGACGACACGGTGCAGAGCCTGGATTTTTCCAACTGCGAAAGCCTCAGCAACTTGATATGCAACAACAATCAGCTGACGAGCCTGAACGTCAGCGGCTGCTCGGGCATTGAAGGCAGCATCTTCTGCAACGACAACCTGCTGACTGAGCTGGACGTCAGCGACTGCACGGAGATGGGGTCCCTGGACTGCCACAACAACCTGCTGAAAAACCTGAACGTACGCAACTGCGCGGGCCTCTCGACGCTGAACGCGCAGGACAACGCCCTGACCGAGCTGGATCTGAGCGACTGCGCGAGCCTGCAGGTGCTGAACCTGGCGGGCAATCGCTTCACGTCCATCGACACCAGCGCCTGCCCCAAGCTCCACCTGGACACTGTGACCGCGGTAGGCCCCGGCACCGTGGGCTATTGGGAAACCCTGGCGGGCGGCTCTTCCCGGGTCATCCTCTATGCCTATCCCGACGAGGGCGCGAAGTTCCTCGGCTGGTATGACGCCAACGATGCGCAGCTGTCCACGGAGGTGAAATGGAACGCCTCCTCCGAGCTTGACAGCATCGGCACCGCCGTGACGGCCAAGTTCAGATGGGATCTGGCCGACGGCGCGTATCTGGTCGGAACCATGAACGACTGGGCGCCCACGCCCGCAGATCAGTTCACGCCCAACCCGGACAGCGAGGGCGAGTACAAGCTGGAGACGACTCTCACCGCCGGCGACGAGATCAAGGTCATCCAGTCTGTGGGCGGCAACTGGACCTGGTACCCCGGCGGCGATAACTACGTGGTGGACGAGGCCCACGCCGGCGCTGTGACGATCTACTTCAGAAACACCCCTCAATCCGCCTGGGCGGAGTTCGGCGGCTACTTCTACATCGCCCCCAAGCACAGCATCAGCCTGAAGACGGAGGGCGAGGGCACGGCCAGCTTCGCGCCCGCGGCCCCCTCCACCGGCGAGACGGTCAAGCTGACGGTCACGCCCGCGGAGGAGACGGCATACGATTACACCGAGATCTACCGGGTGACCGGCGAGGGCGAAAACGACAAGGAGCTGGTCGAGCTGGGCTCCCTGGAGTGGAATGACGACGAGCTGAGCTTCCTCATGCCGGACTATGACATCCTCATCGTGGTGTATTTCAAGGGGACTGCCGTGACCGTCACCGTGAGCTTTGACGCGGGAGAGGGCACCGTGGATCCCGAGACCGTGCAGGTCAACGCGGGCGGCAGCATCGAGACCCTGCCCGAGCCCGTTCTGGAGGGCTGGAAGTTCCTGGGCTGGTTCACCGAGCCGGCGGAGAACGCCTTCGTGGCCGGCCAGGGCACCCAGGTGACGACCGAGACCACCTTTATCGAAGACACCACGGTCTACGCCCACTGGCGTCTGCCCGGCGACATCAACGGCGACGGCAGCGTGAATAACAAGGACGTGACCCGTCTGACGCGCTGGCTGAAGACCCACGATGTGGAGGTCGTGAGCTTCAACCTGGACGTTAACGGCGACGGCAGTGTGAACAACAAGGACTTGACCCGTCTGGTGCGCTGGGTGAAGAGCCACGATGTGGTGCTCAACTGACGAATTCGAAATTGAGAATTGGGGCTTGTGTGATCCCACATCACGGAAAGAACAAAAAATGAAAAAGGGACGCAGCGGTTTTCGCTGCGTCCCTTTTCCCATATTCTTCCGCGGTCAGTCGGCTTTCACGCCCCGCACCAGGAACAGCGGCGTGGAGGCGAAGCTGAGCTTCTCCTCCTCCGACCAGACCCGCTGCCAGACCCCCTCGTCAGCCTCGCAGCGCAGACCCAGGGCGGAGAGCCGCTCCAGATCCCAGGCGGGGCGGCGGATGCCGGAGAGGGGCACCCGGCGGGCGATGTCCTCCATCACGTCGAAGTTCTCGCCCTCGGCCTCCAGGTTCTGATCCCAGACGCCCTGCTCGGCGCTGTTGGCGCGGTCCCGGTCCCAGGCCGCCTGGGCGCCTTCGTCAAAGAGATAGGCGTACCAGTTGGCGTCGAAATTCAGCAGCAGGCCGCCCTTTTTCAGCACCCGGGCCCACTCGGCGCAGGCCCGCTCGGGATGGGGCAGGTTCCAGGTCAGGTTGCGGCTGATCACCGCGTCGAAGCTCTCGTCCGCGAAGGAGAGCGCCTCGGCGTTCATTTCCAGAAAGCGGATCCCGTCGGCCAGAGGGCCGGCGTTTTCTTTTGCCTCGGCCAGCATGGCGGGGGTCAGGTCCACGGCCGTCACCGCGCAGCCCAGCTCCCGCAGCAGGATCGCGAAGAAGCCCGGCCCGGTGCCCACCTCCAGCACGCTTAGGCTCGTGAGCGGGCGATCGGGGAAGGCCCGCGTCAACTCGGCGCGCAGACAGTCCTTCCATTTCTGACGCTGTTCGGTGGCCAGCTCCAGCTTGTTGACCTCCGAATAGCCGGAGGCGCGGCCGGTCCAGTAGCTTTTATTCTCTTCCAGGATCGTGTCTCGGCACTCCATAACTCACCATCGGGCCTTTCTCAATAATATTCAGGGACGCGCACTGATACAGCAGCACTCCGTCCTCGGGGGCGAACTCCGTAAAAACCGTCTGTCCGAAATAGTCCCGGATCTCGCCCAGCTTTTCGCCCTTCCGGAACCAGTCCCCCGGCTGCTTCTCCGGATACCAGCAGCCCATGCAGGGCGCGTCGTCGCTGTATTCCAGGAGCTCCTGCTTGGGATAGCTTGTCCAGCCCCCGTCCAGCACGCCGAGACGGCACAGGATGCTGCGCACGTCGGCCTTGTCCGCCTCGATCTCCTCCCGGCTGAAGAGGCTCAGCTGCCCGCGCTCGATGAGCACGCTGGGGATGCCGTGGACGGAGGCCAGGTTGTAGGCCCCGCCCGTGCGGCAGCGGGAGCGGACCACGTAGCGCACGTTGACGCACTCGACCATCTGCCGCGCCTGCTCCTCGGCGGGAGCGTCGCCCAGATAATAGCAGTAGGGGATCAGGGTCTCGTAGCCGTCGCCGCTGTGCAGGTCGATGTAGGCGTCCGCGTTTTTGATGAAGACCTCAAAGAGCATGTGGGCCAGACGCTCGGCTTCGCTGCCCTCCCGGTCCCCGGGGAAGACCCGGTTCAGGTTCTTCCCGTCCTCAAAGACCCGGGACATGGTGCGGTTTTCAAAGCCGGAGCGGTTGGCCAGGGGGACGAGGATCACATTCCCCCGCAGCGCGGAGGGGTCCAGCTCCCTGGACAGCTCGATGGCCGCCTGGATGCCCACGTATTCCGCGTTGTGGATGCCCGCGGTGATCAGCACCGTGGGCCCGGGCTTTTGCCCGCAGAGCAGCACGTGGGGCACGTGCAGCTCGGTGCCCTCCACGTGGATATGATCTTTTACCGTTTTGCCCGGTGTCAGCGCGTGCCCGGCGATGGTTCTGACTTCCATTTCGGCCTCCGGGTCGTTTTTTCTCAAGGTATCACGCGCAGCCCCTTTTGACAAGCCCCGGAGGGGGATACGGCCCGGGAAAAAACGGGGACAAACGGATTTTTATATCCCCCCGGGGGGCTTCCGCTGGACCGGTTAAAAGACTATAATCCTTTTGTGTTGATAGGAAACCCTCATCCGGAATGGGGAGTGAACTGTGAGAAAATATATCGCACAGAGATTTCTGCAGCTGATCCCGGTTTTGATCGGGATCACCTTCCTGTCCTTCGCCATGATGCGCATCGCGGGCAGCGACGCCATCACGGAGCTCTACGGCGACAAGGGCGGCGTGGCGCAGGAGATCATCGACGCCAAGCGCGCCGAGCTGGGGCTGGACAAGCCCTTTCTGCAGCAGTACGTCACCTGGCTGGGCGGTATGCTGACCGGCGATATGGGCACCAGCTACGTCTCCGGACGAGACGTGTTTCAAACCTTTATTTCCAAGCTGCCGGCCACGCTGCTGCTGACGGCGCTGTCCATCGCGGCGACGATCGTCATCTCGATCCCCCTGGGCGTGCTGGCGGCTGTGCGGCACGATCGATTCATGGATTATCTGCTGCGCTTTTTGAGCTTCATCGGCAACTCTCTGCCGAACTTCTTTGTGGCTATGCTGCTCATGGAGATCCTGGCCATCAAGCTGGGCTGGCTGCCGGTCATCTCCAACGGGACGAGCGTCAAGAGCGCCCTGATGCCTACCCTGACCCTGGCGATCGCCATGTCCGCCAAGTACATGCGGCAGGTACGCGCCACGGTTCTGGAGGAGCTGAACAAAGACTATGTGACGGGGGCGCAGGCCCGCGGCGTGCGCAGCCAGGTCATTCTCTGGAAGAGCGTGATCAAGGCCTCCATGCTCACGATCATCACGCTGCTGGCCCTCTCCATCGGCAGCCTCCTGGGCGGCACGGCCATCATCGAGAGCATCTTCATGTGGGACGGCGTGGGCAAGCTGGCCGTGGACGCCATCACGATGCGGGACTATCCGCTGATCCAGGCCTACGTGGTCTGGATGGCGATCATCTACGTTCTGGTCAATCTGGTCACCGACCTGCTGTACCATGCCCTTGACCCGCGTATCCGATTGGGGGTGAGCGAGGGATGAGCGAACCGACCGTCAGGATCCAAAAGATCAAAAGGGACACCGTCAAAACCCGGCTCATCCTCTTTGGCGCGCTGGCGCTGCTCCTGCTGGTGTGCTCTGTCTTCTCCGAGCATCTCACGCCCTATGATCCCTATCTGCAGGATCTGACCAACACGAAGGCCGCGCCCTCCGCCGAGCATCTGTTCGGCACGGACCGCTACGGGCGCGACATGCTCTCCCGCGTGATCGTCGGCAGCAAGACGAGCATCTACTCCACCTTGCTCCTCGTTGCCATCGTCACCGCCCTGGGCACGATGATCGGCGTCTTCTGCGGCTGGCACGGCAAGTGGATCGACACGGTGCTCATGCGCATCTCGGACATGTTCCTGGCCTTCCCCGGCCTGGTTTTCGCCATGGCGGTGGCGGGCGTGCTGGGCGGAGGACTGCAGAACGCGATCATCGCGCTGGTGGCCATCTCCTGGCCGAAATACGCCCGGATCGCCCGAAGTCAGACGCTGGCGCAGAAGGAGACGCCCTATCTGAAGGCGGCGCGGCTCTCCGGCAGCGGGACCTGGAAGATCATCTTCAAGCATATCCTGCCGAATATCATCGGGCCGATCCTTGTCACCTCCATGCTGGATATCGGGACGATGATGATGGAGCTGGCCGGGCTGAGCTTCCTCGGCCTGGGCGCCAAGCCTCCCACGGCGGAGTGGGGCAGCATGATGAGCGATACGCGCAGCCTCCTGTCCACGGTGCCCTGGGTCACCCTGGCCCCCGGCTTTGCGATCTTTGTCTCCGTCATGATCTTCAACCTCCTGGGCGACACGATCCGGGACTATGCGGACCCGAAGAGCAGAGGGAGGTGAGGACATGGCGGAAATCCTGAGATTTGAACACGTCGATATCACCTACAACGGCTTCAAGGCCATCAAGGACGTGAGCTTTACGGTGGACGAGGGCGAGATCCTCGGCATCGTGGGCGAGAGCGGCTCCGGCAAATCCACGCTGATCAAGGCAGCCATGGGTCTTTTGGGCCCCACCGGCCTGGTCACCCGGGGCGATATCTGGTATAAAGGGAAAAATCTGCCCGACCTGTCCCCAAGGGAACTGCGAAGGCTCAACGGCCCGGAGCTGGGCATGATCTTCCAGTACGCGGGCAGCTCCTTCTGCCCGATCCGCACCGTGGGCGCCCAGCTCTATGAGAGCATGACGGAGCATGAGAACATTTCGAGAGGGGAGTTTACCGCCCGGGCGACGGATCTGCTGGGAAAGATCGGCTTTGACGACGCCCGGCGCATCCTGGACAGCTATCCCTTCGAGCTCTCCGGCGGCATGCAGCAGCGCGTCGGCATCGCCGCGGCGATGCTGCTCCATCCCAGCGTGCTGATGGCGGACGAGCCCACCTCCGCCCTGGATGTTTCCGTACAAAAGCAGGTGGTGGAGGAAATGCTGCTGGTACGCAGGACCTTCGGCACCTCGATCGTGCTGGTCACCCATAACATCGGCGTGATCGGAGCCATGGCGGACAAGGTGCTGGTCATGCGCTACGGCGAGATGGTGGAATACGGCGAGACGAAGCAGGTGCTGGAGCACCCGAAGGAGGACTATACGAAGCTGCTGATGTCCGCGGTCCCGCGCTTGAGGAGGGCCTGAGATGGAGCCTGTCTTAAAAGTCGATAATCTCACCAAGATCTTCACCCGCAAGGGCCAGCCGGACTTCACCGCCGTCGACCACATCGGCTTCGAGCTGTATCCCGGCGAATGCGTCGGGCTGATCGGCGAGAGCGGCAGCGGCAAGACCACCGTGGTCAACATGATCACCCGCCTGGTGGACGCCACCGAGGGCAGCGTCATCCTCGACGGGGAGGATATCATAAAAATGAGCGGCAAGGAGCTGCGCAGGGCTTACCGGAAGATGCAGATGGTCTTTCAGACGCCGACGGACTCCTTTGACCCCCGCCGCACCCTGGGAGACGGGATCGGCGAGAGCCTCCGCAACAGCGGCATGAGCCGTGCGGATACGAAAAAGGAAGTGGCGCGGCTGCTGACCGAATGCGGCCTGACGCCGGACTTCGCCGGGCGCTACCCCCACCAGGTCAGCGGCGGCCAGTGCCAGCGGGCGGCCATCGCCCGGGCCCTTGCCGTCAAGCCCAGGCTTTTGATCTGCGACGAGGCCACCTCTTCTCTGGACGTGACCATCCAGAAGGAGATCGTCGCGCTTCTGAACGAACTGCGGAGCCAGCACGGCAGCGAGCTGTCGATCCTCTTTATCTGCCACGATATCGCCCTGGTGCAGCAGTTCTGCAGCCGCGTTCTGGTCCTCTACAAGGGGAGGATCGTAGAGCAGGGCCGCCCTGATGACGTGATCCGCGATCCAAAGGATGAATACACCAGGCGACTGATCGACAGCATTTTATAAAATCATAAGTAACCGCTGATCAAATCGCCTTCGGCTTTCTTGCAATACACAAAGTATTCCTGCGAAAAACTGCCTTCATCAGAACCCAAATTCTCTCGCAATCTGCTCTCGCCGATTGAATCATCGTTTACTTAAAATCTTTCTGTGTTTGAGGGAACATGGAATGAAAAAAGAGAGGGAAAAACAATGGAACCGATCAAGCATCGCGTGACCCACTACTGGTCACACCGGGCGGAGGCCTTCGAGACCCAGCGCCTCCGCGAGTACGACAGCGAGAAACGGGAGAGGTGGCTCGCGGAATTTCGCAGGTATCTTCCGGAAGGAAGACCGCTGCACGTGCTGGATATCGGCACCGGCACCGGCTTCTTTGCCTGCCTGCTCGCCGCCGAAGGGCATGAGGCGACCGGCATCGATCTGACGCCGGACATGATCGAGCATGCCGAGCACATGGCCGGCGTGCTGGGCGTGGACGCCCGCTTCCTGCTCATGGACGCCGAGGAGCCCGCGCTGGAGCCGGAGAGCTTCGACGTGCTGGTGACGCGCAACCTGACCTGGACGCTGCCGCATATCGCCAAGGCCTACCGGGAGTGGTACAAGCTCCTGAAGCCCGGCGGCGTGCTTCTGAACTTCGACGCGGACTACAGCGCCGCGCTGGACGACGAGGAGGAGCACGAGCTGCCGGAAAACCACGCCCACAAGCTGGTGCCGGACTATATGCAGGCCGAGAACGACGCCATCACCATGGAGGTGGGCGCCTATCACAGGCCGCGGCCCCAGTGGGACGTGCAGCTTCTGGTCGAAGCCGGCTTTGAGCGCATCACGGTGGACATGGGCGTCTACAAGCGCATCTACGCGGAAATCGACGAGTTCTTCAATCCTGTCCCGATCTTTGCCATCGCGGCCTACAAATGAGCGGAAAACCCGGCTCCCCGGCGTACCATACCGTTCCCTCAAACTGAAAGAAAGGAAAGAGACAAAATGAAAAGAACACTGGCACTCCTTCTCGTGCTGATCCTGGCGGTCGGCCTGCTGGCCGGCTGCGGCAAGACCGAACAGCCCGCCGCCTCCGGGAACGACACCCAGAGCAATGAACCTGCCGCCAAGAAAACCATGATCATCGGCGACACCACCTTCAACGCGGAAAACTGGGAAGAGACCATCGACCCCCACCGCACCTACAACGGCTGGCCCTGCATCCGCTACGGCGTGGGCGAGACCCTGGTGCACTACTCCGACAACATGGTGCTGGAGCCCTGGCTCGCCACCGATTGGAGCAACGACGGCGACTGCACCTGGACCGTCACCCTGCGCGAGGGCGTGAAGTTCTCCTCCGGCCGCGACATGGACGCGGCGGCGGTCAAGCAGTGCTTTGAGCATCTGCTGGAGAACCACGACCGCGCTCCCGGCGACACCAAGATCGTGAGCATGGAGGCCGAGGGCCAGGTACTGACCATCGTCACCTCCGAGCCGAACCCCGCCCTGATGAACTACCTGGGCGACCCCTACGCCTGCATCATCGACGTGGACGCCTCTGATTTTGAGACGGGCATCTCCGTCGGCACCGGCCCCTACAAGGCCGTCGACATGGTGATGGACGATCATATCACCCTGGTTCCCAACGAGCATTACTGGAACGGCACCCCGAAGATCGACGAGATCACCGTCCGCACCATCTCCGACCGCAACACCCTGGCCCTGGCGCTGGAGGGCGGCGAGGTCGACGCGGCCTACGGCGTGGCCTATGACGCCTACCCCAAATTTGAGAATCCCAACTTCCAGTTCTCCAGCATCCAGACCTCCCGCGCCTTCTTCGGCTGCATGAACATGCAGAGCCCCATCATCCAGGATCCCGCCGTGCGGCAGGCCATCGTCATGGGCATCGACCGCGAGGGCTTTGTGGCCGCTCTGCTGGAGGGCCACGGCGTTCCCGGCTACGGCCCCTTCCCCGAGGGCTTCAGCACCTTCGGCAGCGAGCACCTCAAGACCCAGGGCTATGATCCCGAGGGCGCCAAAAAGGTCCTGGAGGAGGCCGGCTGGGTCGACACCGACGGCGACGGCATCCGCGAGAAGGACGGCGTCAAGCTGGTCGTCCGCTGGCTGACCTATCCCAGCCGCGCCGAGCTGCCCCTGCTGGCCGAGTCCGCCCAGGGCTCTCTGAAGGACATCGGCATTGACGTGGACATCAACTGCACCGCCAACCGCCGGGAATTCCTGGCCGACATGAGCTCCTTCGACATCTATGCCTCCGCTCTGGTGACGGCCCCCTCCGGCGACCCGCAGTATTTCTTCACCACCAGCTGCGTGCCCGGCATGAGCTACAACTTCGGCGCCTATGAGAACCCGAAGGTGGACGAACTGCTCCACGAGCTCTCCACCGAGTTCGACACCGCCAGGCGTGCCGAGCTCGCCATCGAGCTGCAGCAGACCATCCTGGACGACAACGGCTATGTCTTCTGCTCCTTCCTGGAGATGAGCATGATCTCCCGCAGCTACGTGTCCAACTGGACCGCCCACGCCTGCGACTACTACGAGGTCACCGTCGATCTCGACATCAACAAGTAAAAACCAGACAAACACAGCGGCAGGCCTACGGCCTGCCGCTGTGTTTGAGGCCGCTGTCTTTGTGCTTCGTCTTCGCCTCTCTGACACAGGCGGTCAAAATCTCTCTCACCACGTCACAGCCCTCCGAGCCGGTCCCTCGGAGGGCTGTGATCATGACTGCCCTCCGGAACGCTGCGCGCGCCGGAGGGTCTATCTATGCTTTTCCCGGTACTCGTTGGGGGTCATGCCGGCGTATTGCTTGAACACCCGGGCAAAGTGGCCGTGGGAGGAAAAGCCCAGGTAGGCCCCGATGGCCGACAGGGGCTTTTCGGAATAGCGGAGGAGGCGCTTGGCTTCCTCCGTTTTTTCGCTGAGGATGAAGTCCGTCAGGGTCTGGCCGGTCTCTCGCTTGAACTTGGCGGAGAGATAGGGCCGGCTGAGGAAGAAGTCCTCCGCCATCTTCTCCACGCTGACCGGCTCGGACAGGTGGTGCCGGACGTAGTTGGCCACGTCCAGGGAAAATTTGCTGACGTGGCGGCCCCGGCGCAGCTTGTCCACCTGCTCGGTGTATTCCAGCAGCATGTGGTACTGCAGGTTCTGGATCTTGCTGTGGCTGGTCAGCAGCTCCACCCGCCGGATATAGGCGTCGGACAGGGAGAAGGCGTCCTCCTGGCTCATGCCGCCCCGGATGGCCGCCCGGGACACCAGGGTGACGGTGACGATGAACAGGTTCCTCAGCTGCCGCAGCTGATCCCCGGCCATGGTGCCCCCCTGAACGGCCGGGGCGGAGGACAGCCAGCGCTTCAGGGCTACGGAATCGCCCCGGCGGACGATGCCCATCAGAGCCTCCTCAATGGCCAGGGTGTTGTGGGTCTGCGCGGCCTGGACCTCCTCCTCATAGACCCGGGAGGTCCGGCGCTGCTCCACGCCGGTTTTGATCAGTGCCTGCTCCTCCTCGTGGATGGCCAGGTCCGAGAGCTCCAGCTTCTCGCCCCCGTTCAGGAAGTGGTTGGTGGTGCAGAGCATCTGCAGCAGGGTCTCCACCGGCAGGCGCACGATGGCGTTCATCCCTTCCACAAAGGCGGGGGCCTGCTCCGGCGGCACGTCCAGCCGGAAGGCCAGCTCCCGGAGCTTCTGCTCGTCGGCCATGATCTGGGCGGTGGGCCCCACCACGATCTTGATCTCCCCGGCGTTGAGGACCCCGTAATAGTGGAAGAGGGGAGAGGCATAGTAGCCCACATGCTCGGCAATGGCGAAGACCTCTTTCCGGCAGAGCTCCATGGGATCCCGGGGCAGGGGCGCCGGAAAGCTGCGGCAGAGCTCCTCTCCCTTCCGATACACCCGCACCGGCACGCCGGAGAGCCCGGCCATGGACCGGGCCAGGTACGCGTAATCCACAGGCACACAGATCCCTCCTTTTTATCATTTCATTACGATTATACGAAATCTATTACCAAAATGCAATACACTTCCGGCCGGTTCTGGTATAGTATCCTCAGACAAAGAGTCCGTACACGCAAACTGCCGAAGGAGGATACATCCATGAAACTGCCTGCCAGTCTCGTCAAGTCCCCGGAAGTCACCAAGAAAGAAAAGTGGCTGGGCTATCTGCTGGGCCCCGCCGGCGCGCTGCTGCTGAACGCGGTGCTGGCCACCTACCTGAACGTCTATTATACCGACGTGCTGAACCTGACCCCGCTGTGGGGCGGCGTCTTCCTGACGGTTTTCCCCATCGTCTCCAAGATCATCGACGCCATCACCAACATCATCATGGGCCAGGTCATCGACCGCACCAGGACCAAGGAGGGCAAGGCCCGACCCTGGCTGTTCTTCTCGGCGATCCTGGTCCCCGTCACCGGCATCCTGCTCTTCACCGTCCCCGAGGGCGGCGACGCCGTGAAGGCCCTCTGGGTCATGATCTCCTACAACCTGTTCTACTCCTTCGCCTATACCATTTTCAACATGAGCCACGGGTTGATGGTGCCGCTGTCCACCCGGGACAGCACGGCCCGCGGCGGTCTTTCGGTCTTCAACCAGATCACCACCATCATGATGTCCGGCATCCTGGTGGCCCTGGTTTTCCCCATGGTCATCATGCCGATGATCGGCGTGGACAAGAGCAAGTGGATCACGCTGATGTCCATCCTCTCCATCGTCGCCCTGCCGCTGACGCTCCTGGAGTATTTCTTCACCAAGGAGCGCATCACGGAAGAAAAGGGAAAGACGGACGAACAGGAGCAGCTGCCCTTCGGAGAGCAGATGAAGATCTTGTTCACCGACCGGTACATGCTGATCATCTACGGGTATTTTCTGGTCACCACCATCGGCATGACGATCAAAAACATCGGTCTGGTCTATTACTGCAACTATGTGCTGGGCACCTACAACGACGGCGTCACGCAGATGATGGTCTCGGTCATCGGCGGCATCCCCATGGGCATCGGCATCTTCGCCGTGTGGCCCCTGGCCAAGAAGTTCGGCAAGCGAAATGTCACCATGGTCGGCTGCGCCCTGATCTCGATCGGCTCCCTGATCTGCTGGCTGTTCCCGCACACCATGTGGATCGTGCTGGTGGGCCAGTTCATCAAGAATATGGGTGGTCTGCCCGGCTCCTACGTGTTCATGGCGCTCTTCGCCGACTGTCTGGATCACATGGAGTGGAAATCCGACCTGCGCATCGACGGGGCGGCCATGTCCATCTACAACATCATCGCCGTGGCCATGGTGGGCATCATGACAGGCGTCTTCAACTGGATGCTGGCCAAGGCCGGCTATCTCGCTCCCTTTACCGCCGGCAGCGTGGCCGAGGCCTCGGCAAAGCTGGCGGAAAACGGCTGGGCCGCGCAGATCGCGCTGGAGAGCATCAAGCCCGCCGCGGACGGCGTGCTGACCGTGGCGATCGCCCAGCCTCACAGCGTCAGCTGGGTCATCTCCTTCGCCTTTGTGGGGCTGGAGGTCTTTACCAGCGTGATCGCCTTCTTCCTGCTGTTCTTCCTGAATGTTGAGAAGACCATCGGCAAGGAGCAGGCCGAGATCAAGCTCCGCCACGCAGCAAAGGCCGGAACCGAGATCGAAGAGCTCTCCTGAGGCCGGATCGGATACGGAGGAAACAGAATGCACGACTATGAAAGAGAACACAGCCAGCTCCTGCGCCGCTTCGGCGCGGAGTGCGCGGTCCTGCTGAAAAGCGACGGGAGCTTCCCCCTGGAGGCTCCCTGCGACCTGGCGCTCTACGGCAGCGGCGCCCGCCGCACTGTCAAGGGCGGCACCGGCTCCGGGGAGGTCAATTCCCGCTACGCCGTCACCGCGGAGGAGGGGCTGGAGGAGGCGGGCTTCCGCATCACCAGCAAGCCCTGGCTGGAGAGCTACGGCGCGCTCTATCCCGAGGCGAAAAAGCGCTTCATCCGCCAGCTCAAGCGGGACGCGCTGAAGCGGGGCACCCTGGCGATCCTGGACAGCATGGGCGCCGTGATGCCGGAGCCGGAATACGAGCTGCCCCTGGACGCCCCCGGCGAGGCCGCCGTCTACGTCCTCTCGCGCATTTCCGGCGAGGGCTCGGACCGCAGGCCCGTCCCCGGCGACATCCTGCTGACCGAGACGGAGAAGCGGGACATCCTGGCGCTGGACCGGAAATACAAGCACTTTCTGCTGGTGCTGAACGTGGGCGGCGTGGTGGACCTCTCCCCGGTGCTGGAGGTGCGCAACATCCTGCTGCTCAGCCAGCTGGGCATGGAGACCGGCCGCATCCTGGCCGACCTGCTCCTGGGCAAAAGCGCGCCCTTGGGCAAGCTGACCACCACCTGGACCGCCTGGGAGGACTACCCGACCGTCGGTCAGTTTGGCGACAAGGACGACACCCGCTATAACGAGGGCGTCTACGTGGGCTACCGCTATTTCGACACCGTGGGCAAAAAGCCCCTTTTCCCCTTCGGCTTCGGCCTGGGCTACACCGACTTCGCCCTGGCAGCGGGCCAGGTCTCGGCGGAAGCGGGCATCATCACCGTGACGGCCTCTGTGAAGAACACCGGAGCGCGCATCGGGAAAGAAGTGGCGCAGCTCTACGTCACCCCGCCTCGCGGCCGGCTGGACAAGCCCTTTCAGGCCCTGGCGGCCTTTGAGAAAACCGAAGCGCTGCAGCCCGGCCAGGAACAGAGCCTGCGCCTGTCCTTCGATCTGCGGGACCTGGCCTCCTACGACGCAGAGCGGGCGGCCTGGGTCCTGGAGGGCGGGGACTATGTGCTGCGGCTGGGCACCTCCAGCCGGGACACGCAGGCGGTGGCCGTCCTCCGCCTGAACGGGGAAGCCCCGGTCAGGCAGGTCAAGAACTGCCTGGGCAAGCCGGACTTTACCGACTGGCGGCCGGAGGCGGCGACGACGGAAGTCCCGGACGGACTTCCCATTCTGACGCTGGACGCCGGGGCTTTTCAGACGGAGACCGTGGACTATGCCCTCTCCCATGAGATCGACCCGGCCCTCGAGAAGCTGGGCGACGAGGAGCTCTGCCTGATGAACATCGGCGCCTTCAAGCGCAAGGGCTCCCAGAGCGTGATCGGCGCCGCCGCCCAGAGCGTTGCCGGCGCCGCGGGGGAGACCGTCTCCCCGAAGGACAGCGGCATCCCCGGCCTGGTCATGGCCGACGGCCCCGCCGGGCTGCGCCTGAGCCGGCAGTACACCCGGGACGAGCAGGGCGTCCACGCCATCGGCGGCGGCATGCCCGAGAGCGTGATGGAGCTGATGCCCGCGCCCGCTGCCTTTGTGATGAAGCTGCTGGAGGGGAAGGGCCAGGCGAAAGGGGAGATCCTGGAGCAGAACTGCAGCGCCATCCCCGTCGGCACCGCCCTGGCCCAGAGCTGGAACCTCCCCTTCGCCGAAGCCTGCGGCGACATCGTGGGCGACGAGATGGAGCGCTTCGGCGTGCATCTCTGGCTGGCCCCGGCGCTGAACATCCACCGGGACATCCGCTGCGGCCGCAACTTCGAGTATTTCTCCGAGGACCCGCTGCTCTCCGGCAAGTTCGCCGCGGCGATCACCCGGGGCGTGCAGAAGCACCCGGGCCGGGGCACGACCATCAAGCACTTCGCGGCCAACAACCAGGAGACCAACCGCTACAGCTCCAACAGCCAGGTCAGCCAGCGGGCCCTGCGGGAGATCTATCTGCGGGGCTTTGAGATCGCCGTGAAGGAGAGTCAGCCCCACGCCCTGATGACCTCCTACAACCTGCTCAACGGCGTCCACACCTGCGAGCGGCGGGACCTGCTGGAGGACGTGCTGCGCTGCGAATTCGGCTATCGGGGCATGGTGATGACCGACTGGGTCATCGGCGCCATGTACGCGGGTAAGAAGAAATACCCCGCCCCCGACGCCGCAAAGACCGCCGCGGCGGGCAACGATCTGACCATGCCCGGCGGCCCCGGCGACCTGAAGGCCATGATGAAGGGCCTGAAGAAGGGCCTGGTGACCCGCCGCCAGCTCCTGATCAACGCCACCCGGATCGCCCGGCTGGCGAAGATGCTGGCCGCGGACCAAAGCAAAAAGGAGGACGAAGCATGAAAGCGATCCGACTGAGAACCGAATACCTGGAAAATCCCCTGGGCATCGACATCCAGAAGCCCCGCCTCATGTGGAACTGCGAGGGCGGCCTCCGGCAGACGGCCTATCAGATCGTCACCGAGAACTGGGACAGCGGCAAAGTGGAGAGCGCCTCCATGCAGGCCGTGTACCCCAGGCCCCTCCGGGACCGGGAGCGGGTGAACTGGCGCGTCCGCCTCTGGGATGAAAACGGCGAGCCCGGCCAGTGGAGCGAGGCCTATTTTGAAATGGGGATCAGCGCCTGGCAGGCCAAGTGGATCACCGGCAATTATACGGTGAACCGGAAGCAGCGCTATCCTGTTGACTGCTTCCGCAAGACCTTTGCGGTGGACGGGCCGGTGAAGCGCGCCCGGCTGTATATCACCGCCTGCGGCCTCTATGAGGCCCGGCTGGGCGGGGAGAAGGTCGGCGATTTCGTGATGGCCCCGGGCTATACCGATTACCGCAAGCGGGTCCAGTACCAGACCTACGACGTTACCGGCATGCTCTGCCAAGGCGAGAACGAGCTGACGGTCCAGCTGGCCGACGGCTGGTATCGGGGTTCCTGCGGCGCCAACGGCATCGTGAACCAGTACGGCACCGAGACCAAGCTCTTGGCCCAGCTGGAGATCACGCTGGAAGACGGCGGCACGCAGACGGTCCTCAGCGACGAGAGCTGGGACTGGTCCGACGACGGCCCCATCCGCTTTGCCGACAACAAGGACGGCGAGATCGTGGAGGCCTTCCGCTCGCCCCTCTGCACCGGCAAGGCCAAGCGCACGAAGCACAGGGTGAAGCCCGTGGCCTCCAACAATGTGCCCGTCACCGAGCACGAGCAGTTCAAGCCCCGGCTCCTCACCACGCCCGCGGGCAAAACGGTGCTGGACTTCGGGCAGAACATCCAGGGCTATGTCTCCTTCACCCTCAGTGCCCACGCCGGGCAGCGGATCTTCCTGCGCTTCGGCGAGATGCTGGACAAGGACGGGGAGTTCACCCAGAAGAACATCCAGCTGGCCAACCGGGGCAAGACGACCCCGCTGCAGCAGGTGGACTACAGCTGCGCGGAGGGCTGGAACGAGTACAAGACCCGCTTCGCCGTGTTCGGCTTCCAGTATGTGCTGGTGGAGACCGAGGTCCCCTTCCAGCCCGAGGACTTCACCGCCCACGCCGTCTATTCCGACCTGGAGCGGACCGGCTGGTTTGACAGCTCCCATGCGCTGCTGAACCGCTTTTTCGAGGCCACCGTCTGGTCGGCCAAGGGCAACCACCTGGACATCCCCACCGACTGCCCCACCCGGGAGCGCCACGGCTGGACCGGGGACGCCCAGCTCTTCTTCACCAGCGCGGCCTATCTCTTCGGCTTCGCCCCCTTTGCCCGCAAGTACCTGCACGACGTGTTCGACTGGCAGCGGAAGAACGGCCGCCTGCCCCACATCGCGCCGGAGGGCGGCTCGGACTTCTACATGTGGACCATGAACGGCTCCGTGGGCTGGTCCGACGTGGGGGTGCTGATCCCCTGGCGCTACAGTGAGATCTATCAGGACGAGTCCATCCTGCGGGAGTACTACGAGGGCATGGCGAAATACGCCCGCTTCATGGAAAAGCGCGTCGGCAAAACGACGCCGATCTTTTCCGACCGCATCAGGCTTTCCAAAGAGGCGCAGAAGTATTTTGTCAACATGGGCCAGAGCTACGGCGAGTGGGCCGAGCCGGTGGAGATCGGCGGCGGCTTCCGCTGGCAGGACTTTGTGGCGCCCCATCCCGAGGTCTCCACGGCCTACACCGCCTATGTGATGCGCCTGATGGCTGAGATCGCCCAGCGGCTGGGCCATGCAGAGGACGCCAAGGAATTCGCCGGCTATGCCGAGGGCTGCAAAAAGGCCTATCAGGAGCTGGTGCGGACCGAGAAGTTCAGCCTGGACACCGACCGGCAGGCCCAGCTGGTCCGGCCCCTGTACCTGGAGCTGCTGGACGAGGAGCAGACCGCCTACGCGAAAAAGCGCCTGCTCGAAGCCCTGGAGCACTACGGCTGGCGCCTGGGCACGGGCTTTTTGTCCACGCCGCTGATCCTCTACGTGCTGAGCTCCTACGATCCGGAAGCGGCCTACCGCCTGCTGGAGAACGAGGAGATCCCCGGCTGGCTCTCCATGCCGAAGACCGGCGCCACCACCATCTGGGAGAGCTGGGAGGGCCCGAACTCCCAGGAGGGCGTCGCCTCCCTGAACCACTATTCCAAGGGCGCCGCGGTGGAGTGGCTGTTCAGCACCATGTGCGGCATCCGCGTGGCGGGCGAGAACCGCTTTGTCATCGCCCCCCTGCCCGGCGGCAGCCTTACTTTTGCCGAGGCCCGCTACAACAGCGTTTTCGGCATGGTCGAGAGCCGCTGGGAGAAGAAGGACGGCAAGACCGTCTACCGCGTCCGCATTCCCGCCAACTGCGAGGCGGAGATCCGCCTTCCCGTCGGCACGGCGCAGACCGTAGGCCCCGGTGAATACAGCTTCACGGAGGCCTGAGCCGCTCTTCGAGACAATAAAAGAAGCGAATCCCTGCAATACGCAAGGATTCGCTTCTTTCGTTTCGGAAGGAGAGGGAAGAACGCCGCGGCTACCAGCGGACGCTGTCGTTGATCCGGAAAAGAAAGCCGGCCAGGTCCCGGGGACTGCGCTCGTAGCCGGTCTTCATCCACTCGATGATGATGCTGAGACTGCCGGCCATGACGTAGGCCAGACCGAAAGCGTCGGCCTGGGGGTCGGCGGTGCCGCGGATGTAGGGCATCAGCTCCCGGGCCACCGCGTCCATCAGGGCGAAGCGGAAGCGATCCCCCTCGTCGTTCAAAAACAGGATCCGGAACTGCCGGTCATTGGCCCGGATATAGCCCAGAAAGCGCTCGACAAAGGCCGTGGGATCGGAAAAATCCGACTCGCCGATCATGGCGATGGTCTGCCGGCAGACCTCCTCCTTCAGGTCGTTGAGGACGCTGCGCTGGTCCGAATAGTGCAGATAGAAGGTGGTGCGGTTCACGTCCGCCCGCTCGCAGAGCTCCTTGATGGTGATGCGCTCCAGGGTCTTTTCCTCCATGAGCTCCACCAGCGCCGTGCGGATCAGGCGTTTGGTCATCTGTGTGCGTCTGGATTCCGGCTTTTCCATAGCGTTCCCTCAAAAAAATATCTTTCTGTTTGCCGCAAATTCAACAAAAGCGGCAGGATTTGTTGTTTACAGCACATCGCAAAATCATCTGTCGGTTGCAATTTCAACACTGTGTCGATATTATCATATTGCAGCAACTTTTGTCAAGCACGAAAGCAATTTGTGAAGAAGAGAGGGTCAAGCCATGAAAAAACGCAGCGTCATTCTTTTGGCGATCCTGCTGATCGTCACCCTGGCGATCAACATCGCCTGCGGCTCGCTCAAGACCATGATCACCTCGTGGATGGGCGTGAATCTGAACCCCATGATCACCGGCTCCAAGGCCGCCGGGAGCGCCGACGTGCTCAGCGTGCCCGAGGCCACGGAACAGAGCCTTGCCATGGCTGAGCGTCTGGAGGAGGAGGGCATCGTCCTGCTCCGCAACGAAAACGGCGCCCTGCCCCTGGCCGGCGGCGCCAGGGTCAACCTCTTCGGCTACGGCTCCATCGACCCGATCTACGGCGGCACCGGCAGCGGCTCCGGCGACACCTCCGCCAATGTGGACGTGGTCCAGGGCCTGCAGAACGCCGGCCTGGAGGTCAACGAAGAGCTGGTGAAGTTCTACCGGAACGCCGGCGTGGAGCGCGCCAAGCAGGGCGGCTACACCGGCTCCAACTTCACCCCCGCAGAGGTCCCCGCCTCCGCCTACACCGACGCGGTCCTGCAGCAGGCGAAGGACTTCTCCGACACGGCGATCATCGTCCTCTCCCGCATCGGCGGCGAGGGCGGCGACCTGCCCCAGGATATGTTTGCCGCGGGCTACAGCCAGACCGACGACGGGCGGCACTACCTGGAGCTGACGAAGGACGAGGAGGATCTGCTGGCGCTGGTCAAGGCCCAGGGCTTCTCCAAGGTCATCGTGCTCATCAACTCCTCCAACGCCATGGAGCTGGGCTTCCTGGAGGACGGCGTGGACGCGGCCCTCTGGGTGGGCAGCCCCGGCGCGGTGGGCTTCAACGCGGTGGGCAAAGTGCTCACCGGTGCGGTGAACCCCTCCGGCCGTCTGGTGGACACCTATGCCTATGATCTGTCCACGGCCCCCGCCTTCTGGAACGCCGGCGACTTTACTTACGGCAACCTGAACACCCGCCACTACGTGGAGTATGCCGAGGGCATCTACGTGGGCTACCGCTACTACGAGACCGCCGCGGCCGACGGCTTCATCGACTATGACAGCACCGTCCAGTACCCCTTCGGCTACGGCCTGAGCTACACCAGCTTTGAGCAGAGCATTGAGTCCTATGTGGACGGCGGCAGCACCATCGCCCTGCAGGTGAAGGTCACCAATACCGGCGACGCTGCGGGCAAGGACGTGGTGCAGGTCTATTACACCGCCCCCTATACCAAGGGCGGCATCGAGAAGGCCCATGTGGCGCTGGTCGGCTTTGCCAAGACCGGCCTGCTGGAGCCCGGCGCCTCCGAGACCGTGACCGTGGCCTTTACCGCGGAGGACATGGCCTCCTTCGATGCCTTCGGCGCCGGCTGCTATGTGCTGGAGGCCGGCGATTACGAGATCCGGCTCATGAACAACGCCCACGAGACCATCGACAGCCGGACCTATACCGTGAAGGACACCGTGGTCTACGGCGAGGGCAATCCCCGCTCCACCGACAAGACCGCCGCCGTGGCCCACTTTGCCGACGTGCAGAACGGCCAGATCACGGTTTACGTCTCCCGCTCCGACTGGGCGGGCACCACCCCCAAGGCCCGGGAGGACGGCAAGACGGCCCCCGATGCGGTGGTGAAGGCCTTCACCGAGAAGGCCCCCTATGAAGTCAACAGTGCCGACCCCGCCGTCGTCTACGCCGACAACGGCCTGACACTGGAGGACATGGCCGGGCTCGACTGGGACGATCCCAAGTGGGAGCTGCTGCTCCAGCAGCTCAGCGATGAGGACATGGCCACCATGATCCTCAACGGCGGCTGGTCCACCCCCGCCGTGGCCTCCGTGGGCAAGCCCGCCACCTCCGATCTGGACGGCCCCGCCGGCATCAACTCCCTGGTCAGCTCCCTCAAGGGCGTCTCCTTCCCCAGCGAGGCCGTCATCGGCTCCACCTGGAACGTGGAGCTGGTGGAGGAATTCGGCCGCGTCTTCGGCGCGGAGGCCCTGGCCAACGGCGTCGTGGGCCTGTACGCCCCGGGCATGAACATCCACCGCACCCCCTTCAGCGGGCGCAACTTCGAGTACTATTCCGAGGACGGTCTGCTCTCCGGCAAGCTGGGCGCGGCCCAGGTCAAGGGCTCCGCCTCCCAGGGCGTCTACTGCTACGCCAAGCACTTCGCCCTGAACGATCAGGAGTCCAACCGTCTGTCCCTGTCCGTCTGGTGCAACGAGCAGGCTATGCGCGAGCTGTACCTCAAGCCCTTTGAGATCACGGTCAAGGAGGGCCAGACCACCGCGATCATGTCCAGCTACTCCTACCTGGGCACCACCTGGGCCGGCGGCTCCAAAGCCCTGCTCACCGACGTGCTGCGCAATGAATGGGGCTTCGTGGGCATGGTGGTCACCGACTCCGCCATGGCCAACACCTCCTGGATGGATCCCAACCTGGCGGTGCGCGCCGGCAACGACATGATGCTCTGCCTGATGGGCGCCAGCATCGAGACCGACAACAACACCGCCCGCCAGGCCATGCGCACGGCCTGCCACAACATCCTCTACACCCAGGCCAATTCCTCCGCCGTGCAGGTGGAGGCGGACAACTCGCCCTACTGGTACGGTCTGGTGGCCCTGCTGAACGCCATCGTGCTCAGCGTGGTCCTGCTGGTGATCCTGAAGAACACCGCCTTCAAGGAAAAGAAGCTGGGCTGGGTCGGCGTGCTGATCGTGCTGGCCGTGCTGATCCTCTCGGGTCTGCTGTGCTGGTTCTGCGCCATTAAGCCCGCCATGGCATTGAAGTCTGCCGGAACGCCCGGGGAGGCGACCGCCGAAACGGAGCAGCCCGCCGACGAGGGCGTCAGCCCGGAGAACGGCATGGAGCTCTATGAGCTGGCGGACTTCTGGCTGGGCTGCCACGTGAACATCAATCCCGACGGGACCTACACCGTGGCCTATGACTTCGGCGGGGAGAACAACGGCATCGTGGAGGATTCCGGCACCTGGGAGCGGGTCAGCCCCCTCGATCTGCTGCTCAAGTGCGACAGCGGCGCGGAGATCCCCGTGGTCCTGGCCGAGGGCAAGTGGAGCTGCGAGGTCACCGAGCCCAACACCTCCACCGTCTGCCATCCCTTCGTAGAGGTCGCCGCCGCCCCCGCGGCTGCTGCCGCGAGGGCGTCAGCCCGGAGAACGGCATGGAGCTCTATGAGCTGGCGGACTTCTGGCTGGGCTGCCACGTGAACATCAATCCCGACGGGACCTACACCGTAGCCTATGACTTCGGCGGGGAGAACAACGGCATCGTGGAGGATACCGGCACCTGGGAGCGGGTCAGCCCCCTCGATCTGGTGCTCAAGTCCGAAAGCGGCGCGGAGATCCCCGTGGTCCTGGCCGAGGGCAAGTGGAGCTGCGAGGTCACCGAGCCCAACACCGGCACCGTCTGCCATCCCAGCATCGAGGCCGGCGCTCCCGCGGCTGCTGCCGTGAGCCCGGAGAACGGCATGGAGCTCTATGAGCTGGCGGACTTCTGGCTGGGCTGCCATGTCAGCATCAACGCGGACAATACTTACACCGTCTCCTACGACTACAATGAAGAG
>CACYLY010000022.1 GCA_902775355.1 Oscillospiraceae bacterium | reverse complement strand
ATAACTCTATTTTTCATCATGTTTTCGCGCTTTTCTATCCTGTTTATGCCAAAACCCCGGTTTTTGCTTCTTGAAAACCGGGGTTCTTTGACAAGCTGAAGGCAGCCTGCATTCGCAGGCTGCCTTGTTTTGTCCCGTGGGGCGGCGGGGGATCAGAAGATGGGGACCACGGCGCCGCCGTAGGTCTGGTCGATGTAATCCCGGACGGCGTCGGACTGCAGGGCCTTCACCAGGGCCTGGATGCCGGGATCGTTCTCGTGGCCGGCCTTCACGCCCAGGAGGTTGGCATAGGTCTGGGCGGCGTCGCCGGAGGCGTCCTCGATGGCCAGCGCGTCCCTGGTGGCGCTGAGACCGGCGGCCAGGGCGAAGTTGCCGTTGATGACGGCCAGGTCCACGTCCTGGCGGGAGCGGGCCAGCTGGGCGGCGTCCATCTCCGTGATCTTCAGGTTCCTGGGGTTCTCGGCGATGTCAAAGACCGTGGCGTTGGAGGAGGCGTCGATACCCTCGGCTAGCTTGATCAGGCCCTCCTGCTGCAGCAGGAGCAGGGCCCGGGTCTCGTTGGAGCCGTCGTTGGGGATGATGATCTCCGCGCCGTCGGCCAGCTCCGCCAGGGAGGCGGTCTTGCCGGCGTAGATGCCGAAGGGCTCGTAGTGGATCAGGGCCACGGAGACGATGTCCGTGCCGTTCTCGGCGTTGAAGCTGTTCAGATAGGGGCTGTGCTGGAAGTAGTTGGCGTCCAGCTCGCCGCTGTCCACCACCAGGTTGGGCTGCACATAGTCGTCATACTCCACGATCTCCAGCTCGAAGCCCTCGGGCAGCTGCTGGGCGGCGACTTCCAGGATCTCGGCGTGGGGGGTGGGGGAGGCGGCGACGCGGATCTTCACGGTCTCCTTGGGGGCGGCCTGACCGCAGGCGGCCAGGGACAGGATCAGGCAGAGGCTCAGCAGCAGGGCAAAGATCTTTTTCATTTTGATTTCTCCTTTATTGTTTTTTTATTTGTTTCTATGCTTCAGCGGATCCTTTTATCCGCTTTTTTCACCAGCCGGTTGCCGATGCTCTGGAACAGCTGCACCAGGATCACCAGCAGGATCACGGCGAAGTACATGACCAGGGGCTTGTAGCGGTTGTAGCCGTAGTTCACGGCGATGCGGCCGATGCCGCCGCCGCCCACGGCCCCGGCCATGGCCCCGTAGCCGAAGATGGTGATCAGGGCCACCATGAAATTCGAGATCAGGGCGGGCCGGGCCTCGGGGATCAGGACCTTCCAGACGATCTGGAAGGGGCTGGCGCCCATGGACTGGGCCGCCTCCACCACCCCGGCGTCTACCTCCCGGATGGAGGTCTCCACCAGCCTCGCCACAAAGGGAAAGGCGGCGATGACCAGGGGGGCCAGGATGGCCCTGGTGCCCACGGTGGTGCCGACGAGAAGCCTGGACAGGGGCAGCACCACGATCAGCAGGATCAGAAAGGGCACGGAACGCAGGATGTTGATGAGCGCGTTCAGCGCCTTCATCAGCCAGCGGGGCAGGGGCAGGACTCCGCCCTCCTCCCCGATGACCAGCAGCACCCCCAGAGGCAGGCCGATCACAAAGGCCAGAACAGTGGGCACGAAGGTCATCAGCAGGGTTTCGCCGAGGGCGCCCAGCAGGCCCTGCCGGATGATTTTCTCCAGCAGGTCCAGTTCGGTTTCAGCAAACAAGTTCGGTCACCTCCCTAAACGATCCTTCAACAGGGATCCGATCATCTTTGCGGTCAGAATTGCGCCATGCTGCGTTAGCGCCTTTGACCATATATATCCATTATGTTCTGCAGGCGCTGCCTTGCCTGACTCAATTCTGCCTCGCAAATCTTCATCGGCCTCCTATTGAAGAATCGTTTCCGCTGTCACACCGGCAATCTCCCGCAGGTACAGCAGCGCCCGGGCCGCCTCCGTCTCGTCCTGGGGCAGGCCCAGGACCATGCTGCCGTAGGTCTTCCCCGCCAGGGAATGGGTGTCGGCGGCCAGGATGTTCAGCAGGATCCCCTGTTTGGCGGCCAGGGTCGCCACGATGGGCTCCGTGGCGGCGGCCCCGTCAAAGACCAGACGCACCAGCCGGTTTTCCGGCAGGACGTGGATCTTTTCCCCCTCCGGCAGCACCAGACGCTTGCCCGCCTCGGACCGGGGATTGGAGAAGACCTCCGACACGGGACCGGTCTCCCGCACCTGCCCGCCGTCCAGGATGGCGACTTTGTTGCAGATCTGCTCCACCACCCGCATCTCGTGGGTGATGACCACCACCGTGACCCCCAGCTCCCGGTTCAGCTTCCGCAGCAGC
Organism: Oscillospiraceae bacterium; assembly: GCA_902775355.1. Lineage (GTDB taxonomy): Bacteria > Bacillota > Clostridia > Oscillospirales > Oscillospiraceae > Limivicinus. The sequence continues at coordinate 26,956 of CACYLY010000022.1, read as the reverse complement.
TCCAGGATGGCCCGGGTGGTCTTGGGGTCCAGGGCGGAGGTGGCCTCGTCGCAGAGCAGCACCCTCGGCTCGCTGGCCAGGGCCCGGGCGATGGCGACCCGCTGCTTCTGCCCGCCGGAGAGCTGCACCGGATAGGCATCCGCCTTGTCCGGCAGCTCCACCAGCTCCAGCAGCTCCCTGGCCCGGCGGCGGGCCTCCGGCTTTTTCACGCCTGCCAGCTCCAGAGGGAAGCAGATGTTCTCCAGGGCCGTGCGCTGCATCAGCAGATTAAAGCCCTGGAAGATCATGCCGATGGACTGGCGGGCCTTCCGGAGCTGGCGGGGGGAGAGGGCGGTGAGCTCCTGCCCGTCCACCAGCACCCGGCCCTCGGTGGGCTGCTCCAGCAGGTTCATGCAGCGCACCAGGGTGCTCTTGCCGGCGCCGGACAGGCCGATGATGCCGAAGATATCGCCGTCCTCGATGCGCAGGTCGATGTCCTTGAGCGCTTCCACCTCGCCGCCGGCGGTGTGGAAGGTTTTGGACAGGTTTTGAATCTCGATCATATCTCCTGTTACTCCAACAAAAAACGCCCTTACAGAAAACTGTAAGGGCGAAAAAATTTCGCGGTACCACCTTGCTTCACGCAGCGCTTGCGCGCCGCGCCTTTCAGCGTTCCAACAAACGCATCCTCTGTAACGGGAGTACCCGTCGGGCGCTATCCTTCCGGTTCACGCCCGCAGCTCCGAGACCATGTTCCCCCGTCTTCCTTCTGCTCCTTCTCAGCAACCGGAACTCTCTGTGAGAAATCCAACGGGCTACTCTTCTCTTCTTAGCCGCTTTATTTCGCTATGGAATTGATCGCATGATACACCGAAGGAGCCGTTCTGTCAAGCCTTTCCCGGCGGGAGGGAGCAAGTTTGGAGCTCTGACAGAAGTTTTCCGCCCCGGCGGAGAAAAATTTGTGAGAAATGCGAAGCCGGGGCAGCGGACCGATCCCGTTCCCGCCGCTTCCGCGGACGCCCTGCCGAGGGCCTCGGGCCCTGGGGATCAGCCTGTGATGAAGCCGCCGCCGAGAAGACGGCCGCCGGCGTAGAGCACGGCGCTCTGGCCCGGGGCCGGGGCGCGGACCGGCGTGTCGCAGACGATGCGCACCCGGTCGCCCTCCAGGGTGACGGCGCAGGGCGGCTCCTCCCACTTGGTGTGCCGCACCCGGACCGTGGCCCGGAGGGGCTCGGCGGGCGGGTCCAGGAGCCAGTTGAAGTCCCGGGCGAAGAGCTCGGTTTGGAAGAGCTCCTCCCAGAGGGCCAGCTCCACGGTGTTGCTCGCGCCGTCGATCCGGCTGACATAGAGCTTGCGCCCCTCGAAAAGCCCCGGGCAGCGCTGGCCAACGGTCCAGCGGTGGATGCCCTCGTGCCGCCCCACGACCTGCCCGTGGAAGACGAAATCTCCCGGCCCGGGCAGGGCCGCGCGCTCCGAGAGCCAGCGGACATAGTCCTTGTCCGGGATGAAGCAGATCTCCATGCTGTCCGGCTTGTGGGCCGCGTCCAGGCCCCAGTCCGCCGCCAGGGCCCGGGTTTGGGTCTTTTCCAGTTCCCCCAGGGGCAGGATCAGCCGGGCCGCCTGCTCCCTTGTCAGGCGGCAGAGCATGTAGCTCTGGTCGTTGGCGGGGCAGCCCTTGAAGATCCCGCCGCCCTCGGCGCGGGCGTAGTGCCCGGTGGCGATCTTCTCCGCCCCCAGGCGCTCCGCCTCCTGCAGCAGACGGCGGAACTTCACGGCGGGATTGCAGAGGATGCAGGGGTTCGGCGTCTCCCCCCGGAGATAGCTCTCCGTAAAGGGGCGGCAGACCTTCTCCTCCAGCTCCGCCTTCACGTCCTCCACCCGCAGGGGCACGCCCATGTGCTCCGCGGCGCTCTCCGCCTCCAGCCGGGCGGCCTCGCCGGCGTTGTCCAGATAGAGGCCGAAGACCTCATGGCCCGCCAGCTGCAGCAGCCGGGCGGACACGGCGGAATCCACCCCGCCGGAAAAACCGAGCACGACCTTCATGTTTGAGCTTCACCAGCCTTTTTCATGGGTTTTTACGGGTCGTCGAGGACGCCGACCCCTACGATAAAAGGAAATCGGGATCGCCGGATATTTCTGCTGTCCGATGGCAGGCTCTTCCGTAGGGAGGCATCCCCAGATGCCTCCGCAAATCTGCACGGCGGCAAGACGGCGGAGCCATGTGGGCATGGCTCCCTACGGGATCCCTGTTCACCGTTCACTGTTCACCGTTCACTGTTCTCTGCTCACTGTCATGTAGACCATCAGCACGCTCAGGTCCGCCGGGGAGACGCCGGAGATGCGCCCGGCCTGGCCGAAGTTGGCGGGCCGGATCTTCTGCAGCTTCTCCCTCGCCTCCAGCCGCAGGCCGGGAATGGCGGCGTAGTCCAGCTCCGGCGGCAGAGGCCGGTCCTCCAGACGCTGAAACTCCTCCACCTGCTTGAGCTGCCGCTTGATGTAGCCCTCGTATTTCAGCCGGATCTCCACCTGCTGGCGGATGGCCCGGCTCAGGGCGGGACGGGCCGGGTCGAAGGGCCCGGCGTCCTCATAGCTCACCTGGGGCCGCCGCACCAGATCCGCCAGGGAGACCCCGGTGCTCACCGGGGCGGTGCCTTTTTCCGCCAGCATGGCGTTCAGGGCCTCGGAAGGGGGCAGGTGGGTGGCCTCCAGCCGGGCGATCTCGGCCTGGACGGCGGCGTATTTCTCCTTCACCGCCTGATAGCGCTCCTCGCTGACCAGGCCCAGCTCCCGGCCGATGGCGCTCAGACGCTCGTCGGCATTGTCCTGCCGGTGGAGCAGCCGGTACTCGCTGCGGCTGGTCATCATCCGGTAGGGCTCGTTGGTGCCCTTGGTCACCAGATCGTCGATGAGGGCGCCGATATAGCCCTGGCTGCGGCGGAGGATGAAGGGCGTCTGGCCCTTGAGCTTCCGGGCGGCGTTCACCCCCGCCGCGAAGCCCTGGACCGCCGCCTCCTCATAGCCGGAGGAGCCGTTGAACTGACCGGCGCCGTAGAGCCCGGCGATCTTCTTGCACTCCAGGGTGGGCAGCAGCTCCGTGGGGTCGATGCAGTCATACTCGATGGCGTAGGCGCAGCGGGTCATCTCCGCCCGCTCCAGGCCGGGGACGGTGTGCAGCATCCGGACCTGGACCTCTTCCGGCATGGAGGAGGAAAAGCCCTGGATGTAAAGCTCCTCCGTGTCCAGCCCCATGGGCTCCACAAAGAGCTGGTGCCGGGGCTTGTCCGCAAAGGTCATGACCTTGGTCTCGATGCTGGGGCAGTAGCGGGGCCCCACGCCCTCGATGACCCCGGTGTAGAGGGGGCTCCGGTCCAGGTGCTCCCGGATGATGGCGTGGGTCCGCTCGTTGGTATAGGTCAGATAGCAGACCGCCCGGTTCTCCGGGATCTTCTCCGTGGAGAAGGAGAAGGGCTCCGGCTCCGCGTCTCCCGGCTGCAGCTCCATCTTGGAGAAGTCCACCGTCCGGGCGTTGACCCGGGGCGGGGTGCCGGTCTTGAAGCGGCGCATGGAAAGGCCCAGAGAGCGCAGCTCGGCCGCCAGCGGCCTGGCCGCGGCAAGGCCGTCAGGCCCTTCGCTGCGCTGGGCCTCGCCCACCACGGTGCGCCCGTCCAGATAAGTGCCGGTGGCCAGGATCACCGCCCGGCAGGCCCAGACCGCCCCGGTGTGGGTGGTGACGCTGGTGACGCGCCCGTCCTCCACCCCCAGGGAGACCACCTCCGCCTGCTTCAGATGCAGGTGCTCCTGGGTCTCCAGGGTCTGCTTCATCACCGCCTGGTAGCGCCGCCGGTCCGCCTGGGCCCGCAGGGAGTGGACCGCCGGACCCTTGCCCAGGTTCAGCATCCGGTACTGGATGCAGGCCTTGTCCGCCGCCCGGGCCATCTCGCCCCCCAGGGCGTCCAGCTCCCGGACCAGGTGGCCCTTGCCGGTGCCGCCGATGGCCGGGTTGCAGGGCATGTTGCCCACGCTGTCCAGGTTCACGGTGAAGCACAGGGTCTCCATGCCCAGCCGCGCCGCGGCCAGGGCCGCCTCGATGCCCGCGTGGCCCGCGCCGATGACGGCGATATCACAGCTTCCCGCTTGAAAAGTCTTCATTTCGCGCTCTGATCTCCCGCAGTTCGTTTTTGATCATTATAATGATGCTCGGGCGAATGATTCAACGAATCATTTGCTGCCAAACTTGTTGTTTGGCAGCGAAATCAATCGAATCTCCGATTGATTTCGCCATCCGATGATCATTATACCAAACCGGCAGAAAATTACAACGCGGCGGCAAACTTTTTTCAGAAAAGCGTCGAGTTTTGTCTTGACCGTTGTACTACTCCGGGATATAATTTGTATGTATAATCTTTGAACGCGAATCTTCGCAAAGGCGGAGAAGGAGGCTGAGGATATGAAGCGAAACACCAGAAGGGCGCTCTGCTTTTCGCTGGCGCTTTGCCTGTGCCTGGCCCTGTTTGCCATGACGCCGCCCCGGGCGTCGGCGGAGACGGGGATCAAAAAGGTGCTGATCCAGACCGGCAACGGCGGTACGCCGCCGGTGGTTTGGCTGGAACTGCAGTATTTCCCCACCAAGACCAGCACCGAGGGCTGCTATATTTCCAGCGCCCAGTGGTATTATGCCGACCATACGCCGGTAACCGGCCGCTTCAAGGATGACACGGAAGTGTACCTGGTCGTGTATGTGGACGCCAGTCCCGGCTATGTGTTCAATGACGACGCCCGCTGCTACATCAACGGCTCTGAGGCTACCTACACCAAGATCTCACCTACCTCCAGAAGGGTCGAGAGCCATAAATACAAGCCTGAGGTCTGGGCCGCCGCTGTGTACAAGAATCCCACCGGCGAGACCGTTGATCCCGGCGGCTGGGCCAGCTTTGTAGTCTCCGGCGGCTACGTGCAGGACTATCAGTGGTGCATCCGGACGCCGGACAAGCGGCACTGGTACACCCTGGATGAGGCCAAGTCCGAGGCCACGGTGGTCGAGGGCGCCCATGTGCCCAAGGACTTCCTCCAGGTGACCTGGACCGGCGAGGATACCGACCGGCTGATCTTGAGCAACATCCCGGCGGATTTTGACGGCTACTATGTCTTCTGCCGCCTGTCCAGCTACAACCAGATCTCCTGGACGCCCTCGGGCGACGCGAAGATCACCGTGAACCAGCCCACGCCGAAGCCGACTCCGGAGCCCACCCCGGAACCCACGCCTTCTCCCACCCCGGAGCCCACGCCTTCCCCCACGCCGAAGCCCAGTCCTTCTCCCTCTCCCACGCCGGAGCCCACGGAGGCGCCCAGCCCCTCTCCCGCCTCCGGCCTGACCCCGGGCGACGAGGGCAAGCACAAGCACACGCCCGCCGAGGAGTGGCTGATGGACGAGAGCTTCCACTGGCACCTGTGCCGGGAATGCGGAAAGCCCGTGGATAAGGCCGAGCACGAGATGGTCTGGACCGAGAAGCAGCCCGCCGCCGCCGGCGCGGCCGGAGAGGAAGAGGGCGTCTGCAGCGTCTGCGGCTACGCCGCCTCCCGGGAGATCCCCCCGCTGGACGCGGAGGACCAGACCGAGCCGACGGCCGAGCCCGAGCCCGGGACCGAGCCGACTGTGGAGCCCGAACCCGGGACCGAGCCGGAGGCGCCCCAGAACAAGGGCACCAGCTTTGATCCCACCCTGGGCATCAGCGAGGAGAACTTCCGTTACGGCGTGCTGGGTGTGTTCGGCGCCATGGGCGTCGGAACGCTGGCCCTGTTCATCACCGCCATTGTCAAGGGCGTGAAGCGGAAACGCCGCTGAACCGAAAAATGAATCATACAAAAAGCAGCGCCCTTGCATAGCAGGGACGCTGCTTTTTTCTGCCTGACCGTTCAGCCGCCGATCTTCCGCATGGCCTGGTCCAGGGTCTGCCTGGCGCTGCCCAGGGCCTTTTTCAGATCCTTTTCCCGGGGCTTCATCAGCATGGCGCCCGCGGCCCCCGCCGCCATACCCAGGCCGACCCCCAGATAGAACTGTGCCTTCATCGCGTTTCCTCCTTTTTTCCGGTTATCGGTAGTATGTCCAAGAAAGGCATTGCTACAAACAGGAAAAGTGTGGTACAATAACCTGTAAAGGATTTCTGCGGAACGGAGGCGGATCACCATGGGCGTCAGGATCCTGGCCGTGGGCGATATCTGCGGCGAGCCGGGGCTGGATTTTCTGGCCAAGCGGCTGAAGGACTACCGGAAGGAAAACGAGATCGATTTTGTGGTCGCCAACGGCGAGAACGCCAACGTGGTGGGCGTCACGCCCCGCCAGGCGGATCTGATCTTCCGCGCCGGGGTGGACGTGATCACCCTGGGCAACCACACCTGGGTCCGCACGGAGCTGCGCCCCTATCTGGACGAGCGCAGCAAGATCCTGCGCCCGGCCAACTACGGCCCCCAGTGCCCCGGCCGGGGCATCGCGGCGATCCACGCCCCCTTTGGGGACGTTTGCGTGCTGAACCTGCTGGGCCGCTTCACCCTGGACAACAACACCGACAATCCCTTTGTCATTGCCGACGGCTACATGGCCGAGATCCGGGAGAAGATCATCCTGGTGGACTTTCACGCCGAGGGCACCAGCGAAAAGCGGGCCATGGGCTTTCTGCTGGACGGGAAGGCCAGCGCGGTCTGGGGCACCCACACCCACGTCCAGACCTCGGACGCCTGCGTGCTGCCCAAGGGCACCGGCTACATCACCGATCTGGGCATGACCGGGCCCATCCACTCGGTGCTGGGCGTGGACCCGGAGCAGAGCATCGGCAAATTCATGGGGGACCCGCCCCGGCGCTACGATTCCGCCAAGGGTCCCTCGAAGCTGGAGGGCTGCCTGTTCACCGTGAATCCGGAGACGGGCCGCTGTGAGACTGCGGAGGCGATACGACTGATATGAGCGCCATCAAACTGCTGCATGCGGCGGATCTGCATCTGGATTCGCCCTTTGAGGCTCTGCCCGCGGGCAAGGCCGCCATACGCCGCCGGGAGCAGCGGGAGCTGCTGGACGCCCTGACGCGGCTGGCCGCCGCCGAGCGGGTGGACCTGGTGCTGCTCAGCGGCGACCTGCTGGACAGCGGCACCCCCTATTTCGAGACCGGGGAGGAGCTGGCCCAGGCCCTGCGCAGCATTCCCGCCGCGGTGTTCATCGCGCCGGGCAACCACGATTATTATTCCCCCAAATCCCCCTACGCTCGGCTGCAGATGCCGGAAAACGTGCATATCTTCACGGACAGCGCCATCCGCTGCTTCGTGCTGCCGGGGCTGAACGTCCGGGTCTACGGCGCGGCCTTCACGGAAAACCGCAGCGGCCCGCTTCTGCGGGGCTTCCGGACGGAGCGGCGGCCCGGGGGCATCAATCTCCTCTGCCTCCATGGGGACTTTGGCGCCAAGGACAGCCCCTATGACCCCATCAGCGAGGCGGAGCTGCAAAACAGCGGCATCGACTACGCCGCCCTGGGCCATATACACAAGGCCAGCGGCCTGCGGAAGGCGGGGGAGACCTGGTACTCCTGGCCCGGCTGCCCCGAGGGCCGGGGCTTTGACGAGACCGGGGAGAAGTACGTGAACCTGGTGGAGCTGGAAAACGGCGAGTGCCGCCTGCGCCAGGTGTCCATCGCCGGGCGGCGCTACGAGCAGCTGCAGGTGGACGTCACCGGCGCGGACCCGCTGCTGGCCATCCACAGCTCCCTGCCGGACGATACGGTGTGCGACGTGTACCGCATTACCCTGACCGGGGAGACGGAGACCGCCCCGGATCTGCGGAAGCTCTACGCCAACCTGTCCGAGCTCTTCTTCGAGCTGCAGCTGCGGGACGAGACCCGCCTGCGCCACAGCGTCTGGGACAGCGCCGGGGAGGACACCCTGCGGGGCCTTTTCCTGGGCCGGCTGAAGGCCCGCTACGACGCGGCCAAAACCGAGGAGGAGCGCAGAAAGCTGGAGCAGGCCGCCCGCTGGGGCCTGGCCGCCCTGGACAATGCCGAGGAGGTGGCGCAGCATGAAGATCAATAAGCTGACCGCGTCCTTCGGCAAGCTCCAGAACGAGACCCTGCGCTTCCACGAGGGCCTGAACATCATCTACGCCCCCAACGAGAGCGGCAAATCCACCTGGTGCGCCTTCATCCGGGCCATGCTCTACGGGGTGGACAGCGCCGAGCGCAGCCGGGCCGGCTACCTGCCGGACAAGCTAAAGTACGTGCCCTGGTCCGGCGCGCCCATGGAGGGCAGCATGGAGGTCACTGCCGACCGCTGCGACATCACCCTGACCCGGACCACCCGCAGCAAGAACGCCCCCATGCGGGAATTCAGCGCCACCTATACCGGCAGCAACGTGCCGGTGGAAAACATGAACGGCTCCAACGCCGGGGAGCTTCTCACCGGGGTCACCAAGGACGTGTTCCGCCGCAGCGCCTTCATCGAGCAGGGCAGCGTGGGCGTCAAGGGCAGCCCGGAGCTGGAGAAGCGCATCGCCTCCATCGTCTCCACCGGCGAGGAGCAGACCTCCTACTCCGAGGCGGACGAGCGCCTGCGGGCCTGGCAGCGGAAGCGCCGCTGGAACCGCCGGGGCCTGCTGCCGGACCTTGAGGGCCGGATGGACGACGCCGAGCGCCTGCTCCGGGAGATGGACGGCGACATGGAGCGGCTGGAGCGCCTGGAGCAGGAGCTGCAGACCGACCGCCAGAGCGCCCAGAAGATGGAGCAGGACGTGGTGGCCGCCCGCAAGCGCCAGCGCCGGGAGGCTCTGAGCCGGCTCAGCCAGGGCCGCAGCGAGCTCCAGGCCAGCAGCGACGCCCACGACCGGGCCATGGAGCTGGTTTCCCAGCGCCGGAAGGAGCTGCGGGAGAGCAGCTTCTGGGGCCGCAGTGTGGAGGATGCGGAGCGGGAGGTCGGCAAGGATCTGGCCCGCCTGCGGGAGCTGGGCGAGCCCAAGCTGAAAAACCGCCTGCTTCTGCCCGCCCTGATCTGCTTCGCCCTGGCGGTGGCCTGCGCCTCGATCTACTCCGCCCGGGAGCTGCTGCCGCTGATCATCGCGGCCGGCGTCTTCTGCGCGGCGGCCCTGGTGCTGTTCCTGGGCTACAGCCGGAAGCGCCAGCTGGTCCAGCAGGCCCAGGACGAGCGCAGACGGATCCTGAAAAAGTACAAGGCCGTCTCAGCCGGGGAGATCTCCCGGGCCCTAGAGGAGTTCCGGAGCCAGTACGAGGCCCTGGAGGAGGCCGAGGAGCAGGAGCGGCAGGCCCGGGGCAGCTATGAGAGCGCCACCCGCCAGCAGAGCGATCTGGAGGAGAGCGCCCTGGCCGATCTGGATTTCAACGCCGGCAGCTCCGAGGCCGCCCGGCTCAGCCGGGCCCTCACCGCCAAGCGCAGCCGGGTGGAGCAGCTCTCCACGGAGATCGCCACCCTTCGGGGCCGCCTCTCCGCCATCGGGGACCCCCTGGTGCTCTCCAGCTCCCTGACCTGCATGCACGAGGAGTATGAGACCATCCAGCAGGAGTACGAGGCCATCAACCTGGCCCTGGAGGCCCTGCGGGACGCGGACCGGGAGATCCAGACCCGCTTTTCGCCGGAGCTGGGCCGGGTCGCGGCCAAATACATGTCCGCCGTCACCGGCGGGCGCTACGAGGACGTGTTCATCAACCGGGACTTTTCCGCCCGCACCCGCACCAAGGGGGACGCGGTGGCCCGGGAGGCGGAGTACCTCAGCGCCGGCACCCTGGACCTGATGTATCTGGCGGTGCGCCTGGCCGTGTGCGAGCTGGCCCTGCCGGAGGGGGAGCCCTGCCCCCTGATCCTGGACGACGCGCTGGTGAATCTGGACGAGACCCGCTTCCAGCAGGCCATCGAGCTTTTGAAGCAGATCGCCCGGGACCGCCAGGTCATCCTCTTCACCTGCCGCCAGCAGGAGGACGCCCCCGGCGCGTAGGGCGAAGAGCAGGATTGAGCGTTAAGAAACCGGGAGACGCGGCTTGCCGTGTCTCCCGGTCAGCTTGTCAAAAAAGTCCTTTGGGGGCCTTTTTTGACTGCGCTTCCCCGCCGAGCATTTTGGCCGTACGCAAAATGCTGTTTTCGAAAAGCCTTGCAAAACAAGGCTTTTCGAGCGGCGGGCTATCGTACTCGAGAACTGCACTTTGCCGCTGCCTGTGGCAGATACAGGCAAAGTGCAGTTTCCGCAGCCGCGCCATTGTCAGGCCGTCGCGAAGCAGGCCTGGGAATGGCAATGCGGCAAGGCGAGCAAGGGGCCTTGCCCCCTCGAGCTCCCCCGCTGCTCTGTCATTTGACGCTACAGCGAGGTTTTTTGACAGTCTCACCGGGAGACGCGGCTTGCGTCTTCCGCCGGTCTCCCGGCTCCGCCGCAGGGCCCGATCTCTCCGTGTTTTTTGTGCGAAAAGGGGAAAAAGGGCAAGATTTCGATTGACAAAAGTTGTGGATCTGTTACAATAGTCCCGGCCCGGGGCCCGCCTTGCGGGGCCGGACGCCAGCTGTATCGCTTTTTCCTGTGGGCACTCTTCCGCTTGCGCGCGGAGGGGTGCTTCTATCCCGCCCGAACCCGCTTTCCCGCCGGTTCGGGTCTGTTTTCGGAGGACGCTGTCATGAGCAAGAAATCCAAGGCCGGCGAAGCCGCCGCGCCCCAGAAGGCCCCCGCCTCTTCGCTGATCTTCAAGAAGGAGCTGGGGCTGGAGACCTTTCTGTTCCCCATCTTTTTCTTCGGCGTGTTTGCCCTCTTCGCCTGGAAGATGGGCATGACCAACGCCCTGAACACCATGATGCGCACCGCCCAGGACCTGCTGAAAAACACCGTGCTGGAGCTGACCGCCATCTGCGTCATCATGGGCGCCATCTCGGGGCTGCTGTCGGAGTTCGGCTTCGTGTCCCTGATGAACCGGGTGCTCCAGCCCCTGATGAAGCCGGTCTACGGCCTGCCCGGCGCCGCCTCTCTGGGCGTGGTGACCACCTTCCTGTCGGATAACCCGGCCATCCTGAGCCTGGCGGAGGACCAGAACTTCCGCCGCTACTTCAAGAAATACCAGTTCCCCGCCCTGACCAACCTGGGCACCGCCTTCGGCATGGGCCTGATCGTGTGTACATACATGTACGGCTGCGGCACTGTGCAGCAGCCTCTGGGCATGGCGGTGCTGGTGGGCCTGCTGGGCGCCGTGGTGGGCAGCATCGTCAGCACCCGGCTGATGCTGGTCTTCACCAAGAAGCTCTACGGCACCGAGGCCCCCATGGAGACCTCCGGCAGCACCTCCGAGATTCCCGCCAACATGCGGGAGATCCGGGACGGCAACATCGGCAACCGCATCATGGGCGCCATCCTGGACGGCGGCCACAACGGCGTGAAGATGGGCGTGAGCATCATCCCCGGCGTTCTGGTGATCTGCACCCTGGTGATGATGCTGACCATGAAAATGCCCGAGGGCGGCTACACCGGCGCGGCCTATGAGGGCATCGCCCTGCTGCCCTGGCTGGCCAACAAGATCGAGTTTATCCTCAAGCCCCTCTTCGGCTTCACCTCGCCGGACGCCATCAGCGTGCCCGTCACCGCCCTGGGCGCAGCCGGTGCCGCCATGACCCTGGTGCCGGAGCTCTTCGCCAACCACCTCATCGGGCCCAACGACATCGCGGTGTTCACCGCCATGTGCATGTGCTGGAGCGGCTATCTGAGCACCCACACCTCCATGATGGACAGCCTGAACTGCAAGGAGCTGATCGGCAAGGCCATTTTGAGCCACACCGTCGGCGGCCTCTGCGCCGGCGTGGCGGCCCACTGGATCTTCGTGCTGCTCAGCGCCATCTTCTGAACCGAATCCGCAAAAACCGCCCCGTTCCGGTGGGAACGGGGCGGTTTTTGCGTCCTCTGATTCTGTTCTCTGTTCACTGTTCACTTTCGGAGAACCGGTATTCTGCCCAGCGGAAGAAGCGTTCGCCGGAGCGGAGGGTGACGCTGGGGAAATCCGGGTGGTTGGGGCTGTCGGGGAAAAACTCCGGCTCCAGGGCCAGGCCCTGATAGGGCCGATGGGGAGGATCCAGAAACTTGGCGGTGTAGACCTGCAGGGCGGGGAAGTCCGTGAAGAGATCCATGGCGACACCGCCGTCCTCCAGGCGGCAGGCGTGCTCGCCCGTGAGGACGAAGGCGTGGTCATAGTCCCGGGCCACCGGGCGGATATGGCCGAAGTCGAAGTCCCCCTCCGCGGGCAGCAGCCGCCCCGTGGGGATCAAGCCGGGGCCGGGCTCCACCACCCGGTCCGCCCCCAGCCAGAGCCGGGCGTCCAGGCTCCGGCCCCGGCCGGAGAGGTCGAAGTACATGTGGTTGGTGGGGGCGTAGACCGTGTCCCGGTCGCTCTCGCCCTCGAATTCGATGCGCAGGACCGCGCCGCTGACCCGATAGGTCACCGCGGCCCGGAGGGTGCCGGGAAAGCCGTTGTCCCCATCCGGGGAGACGAGGGTGAAGCGCAGGGCCTCCTCCCCCAGCTTCTCCGCCGTCCAGAGCCGCCGGTCAAAGGAATCCGGCCCGCCGTGGAGCTGGTTTTCCCCCTCGTTGGGGACGAGGGGATAGCGGACCCCCTTGAGCTCGAAGGCCGCGCCGCCGATGCGGTTGCCCACCCGACCCACCGTGGCCCCCAGGTAGGCGCCGCCCCGGAGGTATCCCTCGTCGCTGTCGTAGCCCAGGACGGTCTCCCGCCCCCGGTAGCGGAGACTGGTGACGGTGGCCCCCCGGCTGCTGACGGAAACGCTCAGTTCCGGGCCGGAAATCGTAAAGAGTCGGGCTTCGCCGAAGGCTTTTTCTGTGATCATGGAAGAGCTTCCTTTCTTGTGGTATTTTAACAATTTATCTTAGTATAGCACAGGGAATTCTTTTTTACAATTCACAAAAATCCCGCTTGAATTGGGAAAATAACTGTGCTATACTTTGCTCGGAATGCCCCTCTGATTCGTCAATGTTTTCGGACCGGGCAAATATAGTATGAAAAGGACGTCTAAGGAGGTCACTATGCTGACGAACGAGTATCTGAAGAGAGTTTATGAGCAGGTTGAGAAGCGGGACGCGCATGAGCCGGAGTTTCTGCAGGCTGTGCGTGAGGTCTTCGAGTCTCTGGAGCTTGTGATCGACAAGCACCCCGAGTGGGAGAAGGCCGCGCTGCTGGAGCGCTTTGTGGAGCCCGAGCGCGTGATCGAGTTCCGCGTTCCCTGGGTGGACGACAAGGGCGACATCCATGTGAACCGCGGCTACCGCGTGCAGTACAACTCCGCCATCGGCCCCTACAAGGGCGGTCTGCGTTTCCACCCCTCTGTGAACCTGTCCGTTATCAAGTTTCTGGGCTTCGAGCAGTGCCTGAAAAACTCCCTGACCACCCTGCCCATGGGCGGCGGCAAGGGCGGCTCCGACTTCGACCCCAAGGGCAAGAGCGACGCGGAGGTCATGCGCTTCTGCCAGAGCTTCATGACCGAGCTGTACCGTCACATCGGCCAGTTCACCGATACTCCCGCCGGCGACATCGGCGTGGGCGCCCGTGAGATCGGCTTCCTGTTCGGCCAGTACAAGCGCATCGTCGACCGGTTTGACGGCGGCGTGCTCACCGGCAAGGGCCTGACCTACGGCGGCTCTCTGGCCCGCACCCAGGCCACCGGCTACGGCCTGTGCTACTTCTCCGTCGAGGCGCTCAAGCACCTGGCCAACACCACCTACGAGGGCAAGACCGTGATCGTCTCCGGCTCCGGCAACGTGGCTCAGTACTGCGCCGAGAAGGTCACGCAGTTCGGCGGCAAGGTCGTCGCCATGTCCGACTCCCAGGGCTACATCTACGATCCCAACGGCGTGGATCTGAAGAAGCTCTTCGACATCAAGCAGAAGCGCCGCGCCCGCATCTCCGTCTATGCCGACGAGGTTCCCGGCTCTGAGTATCATCCCGGCTGCCGCGACATCTGGACCGTCAAGTGCGACATCGCCCATCCCTGCGCCTCTCAGAACGAGATGGACGAGAAGGGCGCCCAGGCTCTGGTGGACAACGGCTGCATGGCCGTGTTCGAAGGCGCCAACATGCCTCTGACTCCCGAGGCCATTGCCGTCGTCCAGAAGAACGGCCTGCTGTACAGCCCCGGCAAGGCCTCCAACGCCGGCGGCGTGGCCACCTCCGGTCTGGAGATGACCCAGAACTCCATGCGCCTCAGCTGGAGCTTCGAAGAGGTCGACGAGAAGCTGCACGGCATCATGAAGGAGATCTACAAGGCCTGCTACGACGCCTCTGTCGAGTGCGGCAAGCCCGGCGATCTGATGCTCGGCGCCAACGTGGCCGGCTTCCTGAAGCTCGCCAATGCCATGATGGCCCAGGGCGTTGTCTGATCCTCCAAGACAAGTCCATAAAACTTACACATAGAATCGCCCGGTCTTTCGACCGGGCGATTTTATGTGTAGACAAGCCAAAAAGATTGTCATCTTGAGCGGAGGCGAAGCCGGAGTCGAAAGATCTAAAGCCTTGAAAACACGGGTTTTTTAGATCCTTCGACTTCGCTGCGCTTCGCTCAGGATGACAGGAACCTCACTTCGTCTACAGTCTGAATCGCCCGGTCTTTCGACCGGGCGATTTTCTTTCTCGCGCTTACCATAGCGGATGCGCGGCGGCGCAGGACGAAAGCACGGCAGAAAGCATTCCGAACTCCGCATTCCGCATTCCGAATTGGATTCAGATGATCCCCAGGGGGATGAGCACCGCCAGCAGCAGGGCCACCAGGGCCCACTCCACGATGAGGAAGGTCTTCCGGGCCCTGGGCTTCATGTCCGGCACGTAGTTGCTGGCCAGGAAGAAGGGGATGTAGGTGGTGACGAACACCGGCAGCACGCCCCACCACTTGTAGACCCAGATGAAGGAGTGGTTGCTGGTGGCCGCCAGGAAGCTCTCCACCAGGGCGAAGAGCAGGGCCATCTCCAGGGCCCCCAGCAGCTTGCAGCTGATCCCGCCCTTGCCGTTTTTGGCAAAATAACGCCTGGTCCGATCCTCCGGCAGCATCTTGAAGGAGATGATGCCGGCCAGCGAGAACATCATGCTCAGCTCCCAGCACACGCCGATCAGCAGGATGAAGGTGGTGGAGGCGTTGCTCACCGACCAGAGGGGGTAGCCGAAGACATGGGCGATGACAGCGTTGCCGATCTCGTAGAGCCAGTGGACCCCGTAGAGGGCCAGGCCCGCGGTGACCACGGCCCAGTTCTTTTTCTGGATCTCCGTCCAGTACACATAGAATACCACGGCCAGGATGAAAATGAAGGTCCAGTTGAAATTGTCGGTGCTGCGGACCTGGATCTGGTCTACCAGCGCCTTGGCCTCCTCCGAGCCGTCTCCCCAGAATTGAAACATCTGTACAGCCTCCTTTTCTCGGTTCTTTTCTCCCAAGCAGCCCGGGCCGGGCCGCGCTTACAGGACCAGGGTCAGGTTGTTGAGTCCCAGGGAATGGATGTAGTTGGCGTCTTTGACCATCTTCATGACCATCCGGATGCCGATGTGGGCCGCGGGATCGTCCCCCTTGTGCAGCTCCATATAGCGCACCGGGTCGAAGCGCACCCCATTGTCCCGCAGGCGGATCAGCCGCCGCCCGTCCTTGTACAGGATGCGGATATCGACGCTATGATCCTGCCCCTTTCCGCGAAAACCGTGCGCGACGACGTTGTTGACCATCTCCTCCACGCACAGGGAAATGAGCATGCTGTTGCGCGGCGTGTCCCCATGGGCCAGGCAGAATTCCTGGGCCCGGACGGAGGCCTCCGCCGCCTCCTTCCCGCTGCGGACGCTCATCTCCAGAATGTCCTCCGCCGCGGCGCCGAAGCCCGGCGGGAGCAGCGCAAAGGTCTCGGCGGAGAAGCTGAGCTTCCCGTTCCTGCGCCAGACCGCCAGGGCGATGATCAGGAGGGTCAGGCTCTCCCCGCAGACCCAGCCCAGCCAGGCGCCGTCGGTGCCCAGGAGGCGGCTGAGCAGGAAGGCAAAGGCCGCCGGGAAGGCAAAGTTCTGCATCACGGAGATCGCCTCGGTAAAGCGTGTCCGGTCCACGCCCTGGAAGTAGTTCTTGAAGCAGGTGTTCAGGGCGCAGGGCAGCAGCGACAGGGAGAACAGCCGCAGCCCCCGGATCGCCAGATCCCGGGCCGCCGGATCGTCCGCCAGGAAGAGCCGGACCGCCGGGGGCGCCAGGGCCAGCACCGCGGCCGTCACGATCAGATCCAGCACCACCGCGTAAAACACCATGGTGCGGATCAGGGCGTGGATGGCGCTTTTATCCTCGTCGCAGTAGAAGATGGCGGACAGCATCAGGGCCACGGAGGCCGCTCCGGAGCCGAAGCTGTAACAGATATTGCCCACGGTGGAGATCACCGAATAGGCCGCCACGGCCCGGTTCTGCCCCACCCGGAGCAGGATCTTGTTGAGCACGAAGACCAGCAGGACCAGGCTGATCTGGTTGATCACCGTGGGCAGACCATAGCCCAGCAGTTCCCGGGCGCGTTTCCCCGTGACGGTATGCATGCGCAGGCGAAACATGCTGTCCTTCCGGAAAAAGGCCACGCAGCCCACGGCAAAGGCGATGTAGTAGCTCAGGCTGGAGGCCAGGCCCATGCCCAAGGTGCCGCCGTGAAACACAAAGACATTGAGCACGTCAAAGGCGGCGTCCGCAAGGGTCATTGCCACCACCGCCGCTGCCAGGCGGCTCTGCTTGCCGGAGAGCTGCATGTAGGGGACCATGACCTGGGCGCAGATGAAAGCCGGCGCGCCGACGATGAAGCCCCGCAGATAGTCCAGGGTCAGGAAATAGACCGGATTGTCCGGCGCGGGTCTGCCCGCGCCCAGCAGGGTGCAGATGGGGCCGGTAAAGGCCAGCACCAGGATCATGCCCAGGACGGAGACGCACAAGGCCAGCACCACGGAAACGGAATAGCAGGCGTCAGTGCCTTCCCGGTCGCCGCTGCCCACCGTCTTGCCGCACAGCACCTGGATCCCGGCGGAGAGCATGGAGCCGAAGGCCGCAAACACTAAGAGCACCGGGGTGGCCAGCCCGTAGGCCGTCATGGAATCCACACCGAGAAAACGCCCGATCATGATGCTGTCGATCAGCATGCAGATCATCACCGTCATGGCGGACAGGATCTGTGTCACCAGCATTTGGCGGAATATCTTTCTGATCATCCCCGTCTCCGCTTCCTTTCTCTCTGCTTTGTTTCAGTCTATCACAGATACTGCGGTCAAACAAGGTCTTTTCGCGGAAAAGAGGACCGACAGCGGGGAAAAGCCCCGCAAAAAATTCCGAAAAACCGCATTTCCCCCCTTTTCAATCCCGGTCATGCTGTGGTATATTGATGGTACACAGATCGTTCTTCTGCCGCGCTCCCCGCGGGGAGCGGGAGAAGAGCGGCGGCGCGTACCCAACAACATTTGAAACGGAGGATCCGAGAGAACATGAAGAGGCGCATCAGCATTCTGGCAGCAGTCCTGGCCCTCGCCATCGTGGTCACCGCCCTGTTCGGCGGCGTCACGGCCTATGCCAGCAACACCCGCACCGTCACCAACGCCACCGAGATCTACGAGCTGGTCCGTGACGGCTACAACCAGGGTCAGAAAGGCCCCATCAGCATCACCAAAGGCACCCTGCGTCAGGGTCTCAGCAGCAAAACCGTTTACCTGGTCACCCTGTCCGGCACCGAGCTGGTCTTCAACCAGTCCACCGAAGTGCTCACCGACCTCCTCTCCGGCTTCGATCTCAACAACCCCTATTACTACAACGTGGTCCGCGTGATCCAGCAGAACGTGCCCCGGGGCGCCAACCTGATCCTGGCCGGCCACAGCCTGGGCGGCATGGTGGCCCAGCAGGTCGCCGCCGACAGTGCCATCAAGGCCAACTACAACGTGATCAACACCGTGGCCTTCGGTTCCCCCCTGCTCTCCGCCGGCAGCCGTGAGGGCGTGGTCCGCCGCCTGGGCGACGTGTCCGACGTGGTGCCCTACCTCTCCGGCCGTCTCTTCACCAACACCATTCAGGCCGTCTTCGGTCTGAACCGGGAGGACGGACATTATTACGGACGGCCCATCACCGCCCACAACGCCTCCTACTTCCGCACCGACCTCTGGAGCCGCTACGACATTACCGGCACCAAGTACGGCAGCGCCAAGCTGGTCCTGGACCTGAGCACCAGGACCTTCTACCAGGCCCCCATGTTCTGATCCGAGTGATTCCATAAGAAAACCCCTGCCGCATCGGCGGCAGGGGTTTTCTTATGCGCTCTCCGGCGGGAGGGCTGTGCCGCCGGGATGCTGTTTCTTTCCGCGGACGAAGAGAAAATAGCGCAGGCCGTACCAGAGGGCAGTGATGAGGGCGGCGGTGAGGGCGTAGGCCAAAAGATAGGCGCCGAAGCCCCCCTGCCCGTAGACCCCGGCGAAGGGGGAGCCGTAGCCCGGCCGGGTCATGAACCAGTAGTCGGTGCCGGTGGCCCGGTCGAAGAGGTACATGAGCGCCGCGCCCAGGAGCAGGAAGAGCGCCGTATCCCGCAGGTCCCGCCGGAAAAGCCCCCGCCCCTCCGGCGCCTCCGCGAGCTTCACCAGGATCGAGGCCCCGTAGACGGAGATGAGGCCGTGGACCATAAAGCTGGAAATGCTCAGATAGTTCCAGAAGGGATAGTACAGCCAGTCCGGAAAGAGCAGGGCGGCCCAGACCCCCAGGATCCCCGGATGGAAGATCACCGCTCCCAGAAAGCCGTGGAGCTTTTCGGCGAAGGAGCCGGGGCGGGCGGCGTTGGTCCAGGCGTGGAGCAGGGTCAGGCTGAACATCAGGCTGCAGACGTGGATCGGCAGGGTGTAAAGGCTGAAGCGGCCGAGCAGGGCGGTGATCCCGTACTCGCAGAGGCCGAAAAAGAAGACCAGGGAGCCCAGGATCCGGTCGGCGGTCCTCCTTCCCCTTCCGTCCAGCCTTTTGTATAAAAGGGCATAGCCCAGCGTCGCCGCCAGGAAGGCGGCGAGATAGATCAGGTGCGCCGGGCAAAAGGGCTCGCTGCCCACCCCCGGCGGCAGATCTTCCCCGTGAATCCAAAACATAGATCGTCTTCCCGCCTCCTTCGGCGTCCCGTGCCAAGCCGCTCCTCCGCGCGTCGATGGTGAAAAGCCCTTTCCGAAAACGGAAGCCGCCTGCCAAAGAGGCCCTGCGGCGGGAAAGGCGTTCGGACGCGCCTTTCCCCCCGGGGAGAGGCAGCGGGCTAGCTGCCTTTGGATCCGTCTTCCTTTTCCCGGGATTCATAGAATTCCCGGATCCTGTCTTCGATGATCTCCAGGCGCTCCTCCATGCTCACGCGGAGGTTTTCGTTGCACAGTATTCCCAGCAGGTCATCGGCCAGGTCCCGCTCCTGCGCATCCCCCTCGGACATTTCGCCGAGCTTGGCCAGCACGAGGCTTTCCCGTTCCGAGACCCCGAGCCGCTGCCAATAGGGGGCGTCTTGCTTTTTGCCGACCAGCGCTTCGGTGATGAAGCAGTACTCGAAGTAGCCCTTCAGCTTCTCCTCGGCCCGGTCCAGCCGTTCCGTATCTCTCAGGCGTTCGTCTCGCAGAATGGAAAGGACCTCGTAATAAAGCTCGCTGCTATAGGGGCTGTTCAAATCCAGCTTTTTCATCCACTGAACGATCCGCTTTGCCTGTTTTTCGGTCTCTGCGGTCCAGGGCTTGGGAAAAGAGCCGTTGTTCCCGCGCTCGGTATCCATAGTGTTTTCTCCCTCTCGTCGATCGTATGCTTGACGCTGCGGCGCGGCAGGGGCGGCGTTTCCGAGAGCGGCAAAGCAAACGGAAGCCGCCCGCCTTTCTTACCAGATGCTGATGCGCTTGTCCGGGGCGATGTACATTTGGTCGGTCTCGGTGACGCCGAAAGCCTCATACCACTCGGGGAAGTTCCGGGGCGGCATGTTGGCCCGCAGCGGCGCGGGAGAGTGCACGTCGTTGGCCAGCAGCAGCTGGATGAACTCCTCCTTGGCCTTCATGCACCAGACCCGGGCCCAGTTTCTGAAGTAGGCCGGGAAGTCCGCGTCGGGCAGGGTGTGCATGATCTCCAGGGTCACGCCCATGCCGCCGTTGTCGGCGATGTTCTCGCTGACGGTCAGCTCCCCGCTGACCTTGCCGCCGTGGAACTCGATGCCGTCGAACTGCCGGATCATGTCCTGGGTCAGCGCCTTGAAGGCCGCGAAGTCCTCCTCGGTCCACCAGTTCTTCAGATTGCCGTGCTCATCGAAGTTGGCGCCGTTGTTGTCGAAGGCGTGGGAGATCTCGTGGCCGATGACCGCGCCGATGCCGCCCAGGTTCTCGCTGACGCTCTGGGACAGGGCGTAGAAGGGCTTCTGCAGGATGGCCGCCGGGAAGGTGATGTCGTTGGCGCTGGGATTGTAGCAGGCGTTGACCATGTGGCCGGGCATCAGCCACTCGGTCCGGTCCACGGGCTTGAGGAGCTTGTCCAGCATGTCCCGGGTGCGGACGGCGGAGAGCTTCATCATGATCGGCAGGAAGGACTCGTTCTCGTCAAAGACCATCCGGGACCAGATCTCCTTGATCTCATCGGGATAGCCCATCTTGATCTCGATGGTGGAGAGCTTTTTGATGGCCTGCTCCTTGGTGGCCTCGGCCAGGAAGCTGTTCCTGGCCATGCGGAGCTTGTAGGTCTCGATGATCTTCTTCACCAGCTCCACCACGTCCTTCTTGGCCTCCTCGCCGAAGTAGGTCCGGCCGTAGTGGACGCCCACGGGCTCAGAATACATCCGGGACGCGGTCTGATAGGCCTGTTTTTCCAGGACGGGGTCCGCGGCCACGCCGGTGAGGGCCCGGGAATAGGTCTTGCCCAGGGCGGCCAGCTCCTCGGAGAGGTAGGGCGCGGCCCGCAGCAGGGCCTTCACGTAGGCCCAGTGGACGTAGAGGGAGAAGTTCTCCTCGCAGAAGTAGCCCTTCATCTCCTTGAGGGCCCTGGGCTCGTAGACCACCAGGGTCTCCGGGGCCGCGTCGCCGTAGAGATCCCGCAGCAGCTTTTTGAGATCGAAGGGCGCGGCGAAGCCCGCCGCCTCGTCGGCCGGCATGGGGTTGTGGCATTTGTAGTACTCCGACCACTCCAGTTGGCTCTTGACCTTCTTCGCGATCAGGGCGTCATAGGCCAGGGTGTCCTCCAGATACTGCTTCTGCTCCTCCTCGCTCAGCGGAGTATAGGCCAGGAGCTTGGCCGCCATGCCCGCGTACACCGTCAGCAGCTGCTTGCCGGCGGGATTGTCCTCGGCGTAGTAGGTGGTGTCCGGCAGGATGATCTCGGGCCCGAGGACGATGAAGGAGTTCTTTTCGGCGTCGGCCATGTCCGCCTCCACGCCAAGGCGCAGCGGCAGATCCACCCCCAGGAGCAGCAGCTCGGCGGCCTGGGCGTTCAGCTCCTCCGCCGTGCGGACGCCGCGGATCCGCTCCAGGAGAGGCAGGGCGGGGGCGATCCCCTCCCGGTTCCGCCGCTGGGTGTCCAGCACCTTTTTGTACAGCGCCACGGCGTACCGCATCTCCGGGATGTCGGAGTGCTTCTCGCCCGCCGCCAGGGCCTTGAAATCGGCCATCATGATCTTTTCCACATCCTGATCCAGGTCGGAAAAGCCGCCGGTCCTGGGCCGGTCCTCCGGGATCACGGCGGTTTTGAGCCACTCGCCGTTGACAGCCTCATACAGATCGTCCTGGATCCTGACCTTTTCTTCGCTCATGCTCGTATGCTCCTTTCGCTTTTCGGCGCGCCGATCCTCCGGCGCGCTCGCTTTTTACAGGGATATTTTAGTATAGACCCCGCAAGGTGTAAAGGTTTTTTTGCCCCTTTCAGCCGAAGAGACTGGTTTGGGGGTACTTCTCCGGCAGCTCGCGGAGATAGGCGAAGCAGGCCTCCGGCGTGGAGAGCATGCCCTTTTCCCCGCAGATCCTCTGAAAGACCGCCTGCAGCTCCTTCGCCCGGGGACTGGGCAGCTCGTAGGCGCTGCCGTAGCGCCGGATATAGCGCTCCTTCAGCCCCGGGAAATGCCTGTCCAGGGCTGCGTAATAGTATTCCCGGTCCCCCTCCCGCAGGGTCAGGCCCATGCCGAAGTCGATCACGCCCCTGACGCCGGCATGGGCGCAGGCCTTCAGGATGGCGGCGACGTTTTCCTCGGTATCGTTGATGAAGGGCAGGATCGGCGTCATCCACACGATGGTGGGGATGCCCCGTTCCCGCAGCTGCTCCAGCACCTGGATCCGGCGCTGGGTGGTGCAGACATTGGGCTCCAGGATCCGGCACAGGTCCTCGTCATAGGTGGTCAGCGTCATCTGCACCACGCATTTGGCGGCGCGGTTGATCTCGTCCAGCAGGTCGATGTCCCGCAGGATCCGGTCGGATTTGGTCTGGATGGCCGCGCCGAAGCCCTGGTCCCGGATGATCTCCAGGCAGCGCCGGGTGAGCCCCAGCTTCTCCTCGCAGTGCATGTAGGGGTCCGACATGGAGCCCGTGCCGATCATGCACCTGCGCCGTTTGGATTTCAGGGCCTGCTCCAGCAGCTCCGGGGCGTTCCGCTTCACCTCGATATCCTCAAAGGGGTGGGTGAAGCCATAGCAGCGGCTCCGGCTGTCGCAGTAGATGCAGCCGTGGGTACAGCCCCGATAGATGTTCATGCCAGTAAACCCGCCGCTGCCGGTCAGGATCCCCTTGGCGTCCACAAAATGCATGGCTCAGCACTCCTCAAAATCGTTTTTCCCTCCCGCGCCGGGTCTGCGCCCTCGCGGGTCGTGTTTCTTTTCTCTCCACAGGGTCCAGGCGCCAGACATGGACCGTGGTCTCATCGAACAGCTCGCCGTATACGAGTCCATGGGTGTCCGGTCCCCGCAGCTCGCAGGCGCAGACGCGGTCCTCCTCAACGATCCAATGCCCGATCAGGCCGGGCACGGAGCAGCGAGCGGCCACCCTGCCCGCCGGGTCAAACACCGTCAGCGCTTTTTGCGCCTCGTTCAGGCCCAACGCCCTTCCATCCGGCAGGAGACGGACGGAAAAAACGGGGATCTCCAGCGATCGCGTAAAGGCTCTGCCGCTTTGCAGGTCGAAAAGACGCATCTCGCCTTGATGCGGGAAGCGCTCGTACAGAAGATCCCCGCAGAACTGTTCTGTTCCAAAAAAAGCGTCGCCCCGATAGCCGCTCCAGCGCGCCGTCTCCTGCAGCTCGTTGTTCAGAACGATCAGGTTTCCGGCTCTCCGCTCACAGAACACGAAGGCGTTCAGGGCCTTTGCGAAGGCCAGGTGATGCACCTCCTTTTCCGCGGGAATGCGCAGGCAGCGCAGCGTTTCCCCGGTCTCTCCGTCGATCTGCCAGATCAGCGCATCCGCCTTTTCGGCCGCGTTGAACCCGGCGGCAAACAGGGTGACGACGCCGTCGGCATCGCTGTGAACATGCGCCAGCGTCTGATGCGGGTGCATCAGCGGCTCAAAGCGCCAGAGCTCCGCGCCGCTGCGCGCCAGGCAGATCACACCGCTTTGCCGGCCGGAGCGGCTCCAGCCGCTCCCGTCCTCCCGCTCCTGCGTGATCCGGGAAAACAGCAGCGCCGTTCCGCCGCCTCGGGTCTGCCACACGGCACGGCCCAGAGGAGTCGGCGACATGCTGAGCTCCCAATGCTCTCCCGTATCGCCCCGGTAGAAAACGACGCCGTCCCGCCGCTGCGAGAAATCTGTGAAAGGAAAGGCCAGCATGTCCCGCGCCCCGGGAACCAGAAAGGGCTGCATATTCAACTGATAGAGCAGCGCGGCGAGATGGTATTCCTCCCACCGGGGGCGAAGCAGCTCCATGAGGCCCCGGCGAAGCGTCAGTTCCCCGGGCCAGTTCTCCGGGGGGAGCCCAGTGAGCACATATTGATCGGGCCGCTTGCGCAGGGCGGCCTCCCGGGCCTTGATCTCCCGCAGCGTCCCGTCCCCCCGCGGCACCCGGCGGGGCTCCTCCTCCGGAATGTCGTAGAGAGCGGCGCCCACGGTCTGCTCCAGCAGGGCCAGCTGCTCCTCCAGATCGGCGCAGCGGGAGGCGTAACGCAGGGCCTTGGCAGGAGCGTCCTCGCCGAAAAGCGCGTTGAGCTGCTTACCGAGCCCGGCCCAGGATTCCCCGCTGCGGCAGGTAGCCGTTCTTCTCCCGTTTCGATAGAGGGAGCAGGAGAACATCTCGTCGTCAAAGTAGTCAAAGAGCAGCGCCGCCGCGGCGTCCCGCCCCCTGGTCAGGCGCTTGGCCAGCTGCTCCAGCCGCCGCGCCTCCCCGTGCATCTCGTCATGAGTCGGCGTCACGCCGAGCCATGGCGCGTTCTGCTCCCGCAGCAGGTCCCCCGGCTGCAGCAGCGGCTCCGCCGCTTCCCGTTCGACGCCCCAGAGCTGGAGCGTTGCAAAAGTCATTCCCATGGGCAACCCTCCCGTTTCCTTCCGGAACGCGTCCCCGCCCTTCGGCGGACGCGTCGCCCGGTTTCCCCGTTGTGCTTCCGATCTATAAACGTCCGGCGCGGGCAAAAGGTTTCGCCCGTCCTCTTCTCAGCTTCATTATAATGAGCATCGGGCGAATGATTCAACGAATCATTCGCTGCCAAACTTGTTGTTTGGCAGCGAAATCAATCGGAGATTCGATTGATTTCGCCTCCGATGATCATTATACGAGCCTCAGCGTGAAATGCAAGCCCCGCCCCGCCCGCAAAAAACAGACGCCTCCGAAGAGACGTCTGTTGCCTGCCATATGCAGTTCAGCGCTTCGGGGACCGGGGCGCGCGGCGGGCGGCCTTGAGACCGTACTCAAGCAAGATCAAGCTCTGTATCCCTTGATTTTTCTTGATTTTTGGCCTTTTGGCTTTTTCGTTAGCCCCTCTGTTAATTAAGCGCCTGTCCCGACATTACAGGCCCCCTGTATTTACTTTTCGAGAGCCTCGTTGACGACAGCAGATAACTGTTCGGGCTAATTATATCTCACCTTTGCGTAAATGTCCATTGCACCGTTTTTATGCCATAAACGCTTCGATCTCATCCGGGTCTTTGATGATGTCCTTCGACAGGACTTCGCACCCATTCTCCGTGATCAGGAGGTCGTCCTCGATGCGGATGCCGATCTCTTCTTCATCGATGTACAATCCCGGTTCATTGCTGATGACCCAGCCAGGCGCAAGCACATCGCCTTTCAGAGAGATGTCGTGCACGTCGATCCCGATGGGGTGGCTCACGCTGTGCATATAGTACTTGTTTACTTCGGAAACATCCTGGATAAGGCCCAAAGCGACCAGACCTTCTCCGAGGACCCGAGACGCGACGTCGTTCAAATCTTTTGTAGTGAGCCCCGGCTTCGCGGCCGCGGCGACCGCCTCATTCGCCTTAAGGACCAGTTCATAGATCTGGCGCTGTCTCGGGCTGAACTTTCCGTTCGCTGGATAAGTCCTCGTAATGTCGCTGCAGTAGTTTTCATACTTTACGCCGAGATCAAGAAGGATCAGAGAGCCGTCGCGCACCTCGCAGTGATTTGTCTCGTAGTGCATCATACAGCCGTTGATCCCGGAGCCGGCGATCGTGGGGAAAGCCTGACGCTTTGCGCCAAGCCGCCTGCATGCATACTCAAAGTCCGCCTGGACCTGATATTCCATCATGCCCGGCTTCAGGTTCTTCATCACAAATTCCAAGCCTTGGCGGGTGATATCCAGCGCTTTCCGGATGCTTTCCACCTCCTGCGCATCCTTCTGTTCCCGGAGCGGGACACAGGCGGTATGCAGATCCTTCAGGATCACATGCGGATAGACGTGGCTGAACCGCTGCGCCATCACAAGATTGTAATCCGGCAGATCGTTCATTTGGCAGCGGTACATGTCGAAGTATGCCTGCTCCACACGTAAGCTACCCATAACGCTGCCGATGGTGTCTTCGAGGTCGTCAGTATAGCGTACGTCCTCAATCCCCGAAATCATACGGACTTCCTCCATGGTGGGCATCTTTCCGGTCCACCGCTCGGACTTTGGATCCGGCTCTTCGATGAACAGGAACTCCCGTGTCTTTTCTGCCGATTTATACGCCAGAAACGCCGTGTTTTCCCGTTCGAGTCCTGTCAGATAGAAGTACTGGCTGTTGACCGCGAAATCATAATAATCATCCTCGTTGGTATGGATGGGGATGCCGGCATAGGCGATCACCAGAGTGTTTTCCGCGAGAGTTTCGTACAATCTTTCCCTGTGCTGTGTAAATGACATGATGTTCTCATCCTTTTTTTGATGCTGTAATGCTTCAATACGGGATAACCGGACGTAAAGAAAATGAAACGGTCGCTAATGCAAGCGAAGAGCTACACGACTCTACCGCTGCTTCTGCCGTTACGCCTGCACGCACTCGTCATAACGGAGAAACAGTCGTTTCCGGTAATAGTTTATGTCAAAACAATATATCCGTCAAGGCTTTCATACGGGAATAAAACCTGATTAAAAATGTCTAAATCGGTCAGATTCGGTCAAACGAACCGTTTCAGGATCGTAGTCGGGATGGAACTCTAAATGAGGCTTCATAACTACTTTTCGGAGAGGAGACACGCGCCCTTCCATCCACGAAAAACGTACTTTTTGCTCTCCCTCATTCAGCCCATTTGTTAGCTATAAAGGCGCGAAAAACGGCGGTTAGCCCCGCGTTAACTCTAAAATTTCCGTCAAAATCCGTGAGGTGCCATGAAATCCGGTCAAGAATTTCCGGGCATGAAAAAACCCTGAAACCGTTGAGATTCCAGGGTTTTTCGATGATTTGTGATCTCGATCAGCGCTTCGAGAACTGGGGCGCGCGGCGGGCGGCCTTGAGGCCGTACTCTCCCGCCTTGTTGCCCGAAACCCTTGTATTTACTTAGTTTTCGAACTTAGACATCCTCAGTTCCCTCACTCATTAACTACTGACGAAATCTTGT
>CACYLY010000021.1 GCA_902775355.1 Oscillospiraceae bacterium | reverse complement strand
ATAACTCTATTTTTCATCATGTTTTCGCGCTTTTCTATCCTGTTTATGCCAAAACCCCGGTTTTTGCTTCTTGAAAACCGGGGTTCTTTGACAAGCTGAGAAATCCGGATGGACTTTGTGTCCATCCGGATTTCTTTATGTATCAATCGGTGAAGATGAAGCGGTCTCCCGCGCGGGAGCGGAACAGCTCGTATACGGTGCGCAGCGTCTTCGGGTCCTCCACATCGCCATAGCTCTCGCTTCCGTCCGCCTCCCGCTCCCGACGGAGGATCACCACCTGGTCGGTGTAGGGGCCTTCCGCCGGCAGCAGCACCAGGTATTCCCGCTCCTCGTGCAGGATCAGGTCCAGAAAGTGAAAGGACATCTCCTCGCCGCTCTCGTTGGAGAGAACGAAAAGCTCCTCAGGGGCGTTTTTGCTATCCATACGATCCTCCTCAATTCCCGAAAGCCCACAGGTGGGTGACGCCGAAGGCCTCCCGGATAAAGTAGTTGAACATGACCAGGGGATAGCCCCAGGGGGCGGAGACCCCGGCGGCTTCCACGCCCATGTTGCGGGCCATCTGCTTGGCCCGGTACAGATGATAGGCGCTGGAACAGATCGCCACGTTCCCGTCGGGCTCGTCTCCACGCGAGCGGATGATGGCAAAGGAGAATTCCAGATTCTCCTGGGTGGAGGTGGCCTTGTCCTCCGTGAGGACCCGCTCCGGATCGATCCCGGCCTCGTTCACGAGCCAGTCCCGCATGGCCTCCGCCTCGGTGATATTCTCGCCCGGGCCCTTGCCGCCGGAGACGATCACCACGGCGTCCGGATAGGCTTCCAGGTATTCCACGGCGCCCTTTAAGCGGTTTTCCAGGGTCAGGGAGAGCCTGTTCCCCTGAACGGCGGCGCCCAGGACGATGAGATAGTCCCGCTTGGCGTCCCGGTCGGTGCCCGCGTCCCGGATGATGAAGAATTCCACAAAGCAGAAGTAGGCAAAGCCGATGCCCACCAGCACCATCAGAGCCTGGAACAGGGGCTTGCTGAAAAAGCGGTGGGCCAGGACCAGCAGCGCGATGAAGGCGGCCAGATATCCCCACCAGGCGTAGCCCCGGATGGCGAAGCGCAGCACCAGGGCCAGGGCCGCCAGCATACCGGTGACGATGACCCAATTCTTGTGAAAGACGTCGAAGACAATGACCAGCGACGCCACGCCCAGCATATAGGGCAGGGGATGGAAGCGGTTCACCACGAAGCGCAGCACCAGGGCCGCCGCCATCAGAAGCACCGCCACGCTGAGCCATATAATGGTTTTTTTCTTATTCATGGAGCTCCTCCCATTTCTCGTACAGCGCCATCAGCTCACTCTCCAGCGCTTCCCGCCGCTCGCCGATCTCCAGCAGCTTCTGGTAATCGGAGGCGTTGGCCTCCGCCTCCCGGTCCAGCGCGGCGATCTTCTCCTCCAGGCGGGCGATGTCCCGCTCGGTTCTGGCGATCTGCCGGTCGGCGTTGGGGGCGTGGGGTTTCTTTTTTTCTTCCTTCTTCTGTGGCACTTTCTCCACGGTCCGCAGCTGCTCCTGCCGCTCCTGCCAGGCGCAGTATTCCCGGTAGCCGCCGCGGAAATCGGTGATCTCCCCGTCGTGGAGGGCCCAGATCCGGGTGGCGAACTTCTCGATGAAATAACGGTCGTGGGACACGAAGAGCAGAGTCTGCTCATAGTCGGACAGGGCGTCCTCCATCCACTCCCGGCTGGCAATGTCCAGGTGGTTGGTGGGCTCGTCCAGGATCAGGAAGTTGATGTCCCCGCCCATGAGCATGCAGAGCTTGAGGCGGCTGCGCTCGCCGCCGGAGAGGGCGCCCACGGGGGTGAAAACATCCTCGCCCCGGAAGCCGAAGGCGGCCAGCCGGTCTCGGGCCTGCTGAGGCAGGCAGCGGCAGTCGTAGAGCATGGTGTCCAAAGCGGAGCGCGTCTCCTCGGAGAAGCGCACGATCTGGGGCAGATAGGCGCAGCGCACCGCGGGGCCTTGGTAGAGATAGCCCTCCTCCGGCGTCTCCTCGCCCATGATGAGCTTGAGCAGGGTGGTCTTGCCGGTGCCGTTGTCGCCGATGAGGGCGATGCGCTCCCCGCCCTCCACCAAAAGGGACAGGTCCCGGAACAGGCGCTTTTCTCCGAAGGACATGGAAAGACCTTCGCAAACCAGCACCTCGTCCCCGTTGAATTCCCGCTCCTTGAACTTCACCGCCAGCTTTTTCGCTTCCCGGGGCTTCTCGCTCTGCTGCAGCTTCTCGATGCGCTTTTCCATGGAGAAGGCCCGCTTGTGGAGCTTGTCGTTGCCCATGAAGGCCCAGAGGTGCAGCTTCTCCGCGGCCCGGGTCAGCTGCTCCACCTTGGCCTGGTCCTTTTCGTACTGCTTCAGCTTTTCCTCGAAGCGGCGCTGCCGCTCCTGGACGTAGAAGCTGTAGTTGCCGCTGTAGAGCTCGGCCTTGCCCTCGCTGATCTCCACGCAGCGCTGGACCACCTTGTCCAGGAACCAGCGGTCGTGGCTGATGGCCAGAACCGTGCCCTTGAAGTGCAATATGTAATCCTCCAGCCACTCCGTGGCCCGCAGGTCCAGGTGGTTGGTGGGCTCGTCCAGCAGCAGGATGTCCGTGTCCTCCAGGATGAGACGGGCCAGGTTGGCCCGGGTCTTCTCCCCGCCGGAGAGGCTCTCGAAGAGCTGCTCCCGCTGGGCGGGGGGGATCTGCAGGCCGTTGGCGACACGGTTGCGGTCGCTGTCCATGCTGTAGCCCCCCAGGCGGCGGTAATCGTCCGCCAGCCGGTCGTACTCCTGCAGGAGAGCGGGGGAGGCGTCCTGCTCCATGAGGGTAGTGAGCTCCTCCATCCGCTGGCTCATCCGGATCAGTCTCGCCTGAGCGGAACGGAGCACGTCCTCCGTGGTCCAGCCCTCGGGAAAGACCGGGATCTGGGAGATAAGGCCGATGCGGCGGCCCGGTGTGATGCTGACCTGTCCCTCGTCAAAGTCCAGAGCGCCGGTGAGGATACGGAAGAGGGTGGTCTTGCCGCAGCCGTTGGGCCCCAGGATGCCCACCCGCTCGCCGGGGTGGACGGTAAAGGACAGCCCGTCCAGCACCCGGCTGCCGATCTCAAAGGATTTTACTAAATTGGAAACGGTGATTTCAGCCATATGCGGCTCCTTACCGCCGCCCAAAGGGCGGCGCTTTTTATCTGTTGACGGCGTACTGCAGGATCTCGTTGGCGGCGGTACCCGCGGCGCCCAGGCCGCTGCCGCCCCGCTCGATCATGATTACAAAGGCGTAGGGATGCTCCTCATCCGCCAGAAAGCCCACGAACCAGGCGTTGCTGCTGCCGTCGCCCCGCTCGGCGGTGCCGGTCTTGGCGCAGAGGCGCAGGCCGGGGAAGCGGTCCTCTCCGTAGCCGTTGACCACGTTGTAGTGCATGAGGCGCTGCAGCTCCTTCGCGGTGTCGGCGCGCATGAGGCGGGAGGAGAAGCCCAGGGATCCGTCCCGGATCAGACGGGGCTCCGCCAGCTCCCCGTCGTTGGCGACGGCGGCGACGAAGCGCAGCAGGGAATAGGGGCAGAGCAGGTCGGTGGATTGGCCCACGCCGGCCCAGCCCAGCTCCGGATCGCCGGGATTTTCCAGGGGGAAGCTGCCGGCGGCGCTGGGGATCCCGTCCAGCCGCTGAGACTCCAGAAAGCCGAAGCGGCGGACGGCGCGCAGCATGGCCGGATGGCCCAGCTCCACGGAGAGCTGGGAAAAGGCCACGTTGCAGGAATTGGACAGAGCCTGCTCAAAGGTCTGCTCCCCGTGATAGCCGGAGCACTTGATGGTGACGCCGGCGATCTCCACGGAGCCTTCGCAGACGAAGCGGCGCTCCGAGAGATCGGGGATGCCCTCAATGGCGGCCGCGGCGGTGATAAGCTTGAACACCGAGCCGGGCACGAAGCAGGCGGAGAGGCAGCGGTTGATATAGGCGCCCTCCTGGGGCTGGGGATCGGCTTCCAGCGGGTCGATGGAGGGGGAGGAGACCATGCACAGCAGCTCTCCGCTGCGGTAGTTCATAATGAGCACCGCCCCGGGCCGCCCGTCCAGGACCTGGAAGGCTTTGCGGTTCAGCTCCGCGTCCACGTTCAGATACAAAACGGCGTTTTCGGAAAAGGAACTGCCGGTGAGCAGGGAGAAGTCCTGATAGCCGGTGAGCAGGCCTGTTCCCGTGCGGCCGTAATAGTCCCCGGTGACGTGAAAGTTTGCGATGCGCAGCTCCCGGTCCGGCTGGAACTGACTTTCGCTGGGAGAGAAAGCGGCCAGCACCAGTCCCTTCCGGTCGATGATCGCGCCGGAGGCCCCGGCGTTCTCCCGGGCGTAGGCGGCGGCCCAGTCCTGCCCGTGTTCCACGTAGCGCACCACGTAAAGAAGACTGCCGCAGACGACGAGCAGCGCCAGCAGCAGCAGCACGACGGCGCGGCGGCTGATCTGTTTCATGCTCCCGCCTCCTGTTTCCCGCGAAAGAGCTTCAGACCGGGCCGGACGGCAAAGCTGGCGTCCTTTCGGTTGTCCGCTCCCTTGATGAAGGCCATCAGCATCCAGCAGCAGAGCAGAGAGCTGCCGCCCTTGGACACAAAGGGGAAGGGGACGCCGGTGAAGGGCAGCAGGTCTATGGAGCCGAAGACGTTCAGCCCCATTTGGAACAGCAGCATGGTCATGGCCGCGCAGGAGGCGATGGCGTAGTAGGCCGAGCGGCCGTTGCGGGCGCTGCGCAGGGCAAAGAAGACCAGGATCAGCACCGCCGCCATGGCGCATAGGGCGATGAGCAGCCCCAACTCCTCGCAGACCAGGCCGAAGACCAGGTCGGTGTTGGCGGCGGCGTTCAGCCGCAGGTCATGGAGCCAGCCGGCCCCCGCGCCCTTACCGAAAAGTCCCCCCGCCGCGGCGGCGGACATGGCCCGGGTCTGCTGATAGCCGGTGCCCCAGCGGTCTGCCCAGGCCCGGCCCCAGCTGGCGAAGCGCCGGGCGATATGGGGCTTCACGCTGACGGCCAGCATCCCGGCCATGCCGGCTCCGGCCAGGGCCAGAAACACCGTGGCGATGGAGCCGGAGCGGATAAAGGCGATGATCAGAAAGCTGACAAAGAAAATGAGCGCCGTTCCAAAGTCCCCCAGCAGGGCCAGCGCGCCCACGCAGAGGGCCGAAAAGGCGATGAAGCCGAAGAGGTTCCCGCGCCGGAAGAGCCGGTCCAGGGTGGAGGCGCTCACATAGACATAGGCCGCCTTCACCAGCTCCGAGGGCTGGATGGAGAAGCCGCCCAGAATGATCCAGTTCCGGGCTCCGTTGATCTCCCGCCCGAAGACGAGGTTGAGGCCCAGCAGGACCAGCGCGGCCAGCGCCACGGGAAGGCGCATCTGTTCCGTGCGCTTCAGACTGCGCAGCCAGACGCCGCAGAGCAGGAAGAGGACCACAGCCAGCAGGGCCAGCAGCGCCTGCTTGTACATCTCCTCCGGCGCGGAGGAGGCCACCACGGAAAAGCCCAGGCTGGTAAGATAAAAGGCCAGGGTCTCCACCTCAAAGCCGCTGCGGCCGATGACGCGCATGGCGTTGTAGCAGCTCCACTCCAGCAGGATCAGCAGGGAAAAGGCCAGGGTGATGGCGGGCAGCACCTGAGGCGCGGCGGACAGGGCGTGCTGCACCAGGAGAAACAGCTGAAACACCGTGAGCTCCAGCAGGGTGAGAGCGGGGGAGATCCGACGGCCAGCGGGGAGGCGCCCGGCCTCCAGCTTTTCCCGCTTGGCCGCGTCCGCTTCCACGAAGCGCAGGCCCTGCCGGTTCAGGCTGATCAGGTCCCCGCTTTTGACGGGCAGACCGTCCCGGCCCACGGGAGCGCCGTTGACGCGGACTCCGCCCCGGGCGAACACATCGTAGACCCGCCAGTCTCCCGCGTCGCCCCGGCGGAGCACCGCGTGAAAGCGGCGGACTTCCGGCAGAGTCAGACGCAGATCCGCGCCCCGGGAGCTGCCCAGCAGGTTTTCCCAGTGGGTGACGGGCAGCGTCTCTCCGCCGACGCGCAGAAAAGCCCAGGTTTCCGGGTCGTATCGTTCCCGGAGCATGGAGCGAAGGCAGCGCACCAGAAGGCAGACGGAACAAAGCAGCATCACCGCGCGGGAAATCAGCAGCAGCACAGATGCAGTTTCCATGGATCCGCCTCCTTTCCGGGCATACTCTAAAAAATATTATATCACAAGTCAGGCCGTTTTGACAACGGCGCAGACAGCATTTGACAGAACGCGGTTTTTGAGTATAATAAGATGACAGCGCAAAAGAACACACCGAAAGGAATGACAATATGAGCGAATGCACCCATGATTGCTCCAGCTGCGGAGAGAACTGCCCCTCCCGGACCCAGCCCCAGAGCTTTCTGAAGCCCCTGAATCCCTATTCCAGCGTGAAAAAGGTCATCGCCGTGGTCTCCGGCAAGGGCGGCGTGGGCAAGAGCCTGGTGACCAGCCTGCTGGCCTCCGAGATGCAGCGCCGCGGCCACCGCTGCGCCATCCTGGACGCGGACATCACCGGACCCTCCATCCCCAAGTCCTTCGGCATCACCGAAAAGGCCACCGGCACCGACGAGTATCTGATCCCCGTGACCACCTATTCCGGCATGCAGATCATGTCCATCAACCTGATCCTGGAGGACGATACCGCCCCCGTGGTCTGGCGCGGCCCGGTCATCGCCGGCGCGGTGACCCAGTTCTGGACGGACGTGCTGTGGCAGGATGTGGACTACATGTTTGTGGACATGCCTCCTGGCACCGGAGACGTGCCGCTGACGGTGTTTCAGTCCCTGCCCATTGACGGGGTCGTCATCGTCACCACCCCCCAGGACCTGGTGGGCATGATCGTGTCCAAGGCCGTGAACATGGCCAATATGATGAACAAGCCCGTTCTCGGCATCGTGGAGAACATGTCCTACTTCCAGTGCCCGGACTGCGGCGCGAAGCATGAGATCTTCGGCGACAGCAGGGTGGAGGAAGCGGCTGCGAAATTTGGTATCAAGCACTTTGTCCGTCTGCCCATCGACCCGGTGGTGGCTGCCATGGTGGACGCCGGCGAGGTGGAGTCCGCCCAGGTGGAGGAGATCCGCCCCATGGCCGACGTGATCGAAGAGGAGGCCAGGCTGTGAAGGTTGCGGTGGCCTACGAAAACGGCGAGATCTACGGCAGCTTTTCTCCCTGCCCCCAGTTTGCCCTGTACGAGTACGGCGAATACGTCAGCGACTGCACCAAGACCCTGATCGACAGCTCCGCGCTGGAGGGGGAGCAGGCCATGGCGGAAAAAATGATCGAGCTGGGCGTGGACGCGGTGCTCTGCGGCTTCATGAGCGTGGAGGCGAAGGTCCAGCTCATCAGCGCCGATATCGTGCCCGTCACGGGCTATTCCGGCGACGCGGACACGGCCTCGGACCTGCTGGTCACCGGCCGCCTGCCGGCGCTGTCCTCCCAGGGCGGCTGCGGCGGAGGCTGCGGGGGCGGCTGCTCCTGCGGCGGAGGCTGCGGCGATGAAGGCTGCGGCTGCGGCGGCGACGAGGGCGGCTGCGGCTGCGGCGGATATCAGTGAACAGATAACAGATAACAGTGAACAGAGAATAGAGAATAGAGAATAGAGAATAGAGAATAGAGAATAGATAATATAGATAATAGTGAATAGTTTCGGTATGATACCGCGACTATTCACTATTGTTTTATTGTTCACTTTTTCTTTCCAAACTCTGTTCACCGTTCACTGTTCACTGTTCACCGTTCACTGTTCACTGTTCACTGTTTTTGCCGGCAGGCTGAAGGTGGCGGCGAAGTGGCTTTCGTCCTTGTCGATGGAAAAGCTGCCGCCCATGGCCTCCATGATCTTTTCGCAGGTCCTCAGGCCGATCTTGTTGCTCTCCACCCGCTCCAGGTCTTCCCGGACACGGTTGGAGACGCAGACGGAGAGCTGCCCGTCCTTCAGCTCCGTCAGCAGCACCACGGGCTGGCTCCGATCCGCGTATTTTTTCAGGTTGGACACCAGATTGTCCAGCACCCGCTTGAGATAGAGGGGATCCGCGGAAACCAGGCACTCGCCCTCGTGGTCCTGCCGCTGGATGGAAAAGCCCTGGTCCGCCAGCTCGAACTGGGCTTCGCCCAGCAGCTGCTCCAGCAGGAGCCGCCCGTCCAGCTCCTCCCGGTTCATCTCCACCTGCGCCCGGCCGAAGACCAGGAAGTACTTGAACAGCTCGTCCGTCAGATCCTTCAGCTCCATGGCCTTGCTGTAGGCCGAGGAGGCGAAACGGGCGGAACGCTCCGGATTCCGGAGGCTGTCCTCGTTCAGCAGATCCAGATAGCCGATCAGGGCGGTCATGGGGGTGCGGATGTCGTGGGAGATGGCGGTGATGAGCTCGGCGTTGGTCTCCCAGGCCTTGCGCTCGCCGGACATGCGGGCGATGACGGAGTGGCGCATGGCGTCCACCTCCTGGGCCAGCTGGGACAGCTCATCCTCGCCCTGCAGGGTGATGGGGGCCTCCAGGTCCCCGTCGCCGATGGCGTCGGCTTCCCGGGACAGGCGAATGACCCGCCGGGTCAGACGGCGGATGAACCAGAGCATCACCGCCAGAAAGGCGCCAGAGCCCAGCACCACCGCGATGATGCGGTTCACCGTGTCCTCCCGGACCTGGCTGCTGTCCCCGATGGAGATGTGATAGACCCCGTCGGCAAAGCGCATGGGATACAGCCGCCCGTACTCGCTGGTGTACTGCAGGCGGCTGGCGTTGCTGCTGCCATAGGCGGGACTTGTCCCCGGGCGGACGTTGACGCTCTGGGGCAGGTCCTCGTCCCGATAGATCAGGATGGTGGTATAGGCGTTGTTGCCGGGCCAGTTGGTCACCGCGTTCTCATCGCTGCCGGAGACGTGGCGGGAGTTCACGTAGCCGGAGAAATCCGCGTAGATCTCCGCCTGCCGGGCGGCAACCGATTCCGGGCTCATATAGATCTTGTTCAGCGCCAGCGTTCCCAGACCGTAGGTCACCAGATACACCGCCGCGCCGATCAGCAGCGACAGCAGCACCATGTAGAGCATTTTGGCGTCCAGCGAGCGGGAGAGGGAGAAGGCGCGGCGCCGCTCAGTCAATTTGATAACCCCTTCCCCAGACGGTGCGGAGGATCCTGGGCTTGGAAGGATCCTCCTCGATCTTGCGGCGCACGTTCAGCACGTGCACCATCACGGTGTTGCCGGAGCCGGCCAGGAACTTGGCGCCCCAGACCGCCTCGTAGAGCTCCGCCGCGGTGACGATGGAGCCCCGCTTCTGCAGCAGGTACTCCAGAATGGCATACTCCGTGTCCGTCAGCACCACGGGTTTGCCGTTGGACTTGACGGAGTGGGCGGCGAAGTCCACCTCCAGGTTCTCGATGCTGAGCACCGTGGCGGGCTTGCCCCGATACTGCTTGTAGCGCCGCAGGAGGGAGCTGATCTTTGCCATCAGCTCCGCCTGGGAGAAGGGCTTGGACAGAAAATCGTCCCCGCCGCTCTCGTAAGCGCTGACCCGGTCCCGCTCGGCGGACTTGGCCGTGAGGAACAGCACCGGCGCCGTGGAAAACTCTCGCAGGCGGGCGCAGGTCTCGATCCCGTCCAGGCCGGGCATCATCACGTCCAGCACCACCAGATCCGTGTCCGGATTCTCTTTCAAATAGGTAATGGCCGCCAGCCCGTCCGGCGCCTCGGCCACGATGTATTGCTCACTGAGCAGCAGACGCAGCACCTCCCGGATATCGGGATCGTCGTCCACCACCAGGATGCGGGAAACCTCCGCCATGGGATCAACTCCTTTTCGGTTCTTTCGGCCCTATTGTACCATATTTTTCATCGGAGGAAACCATTCTTTGCGGAAATTAAGAAAAGTTAAGAGACAGCGGCCGCGGGCTATGATATAATACGGCCGTCCCGGAGAGAGCGCGGCTCTTTCCCGGCGGCGATCTGCGTTCAAAGGCGCCCCCGGGCGCCTTTCAGAAGACCCATAAAGGAGGAAGCTATGAAAAAGAAAATGCGTTCCCTGCTGGTTTTGGCCCTGGCTGTGATCCTGGTCCTGAGCCTGTGCGCCTGCGGGGAGAAAACCCAGGAGGGCCCGGAGAAAAACGACAAGCCCGAAGAAACGCCCGAAATGGTCTATACTTATGAAAGCAAAACTCTGGACAGCAAGCTGATCAAGGATGGCATCTATCCCCTGGTCTTTTCCGAGCAGGGTTTTTACGGCCAGACCTACGAACAGGTAGAGCCCGTGACGACCACGGCGGACCAGGGCGAGGCCGAGCAGGAAGGGGAGACCCGGAGCGACGAGGAAGCCCCCGAGAGCGAGACGGAAGACGTCGAGATCGACAGGAGCGACAACTATGTGCAGAAGCTCTATTTCGTGGGCTATGACGGGAGCGTGCGCCCCCTGTCCGCCTATACGATGCAGGAATCCCCGGAGAACACGGACAACAAGCTGGAGTACTACTCCGGCGCCACGATCAACAGCCTGCTGATCGACAAGGACGGCGGCCTGATCGCCATCGAAAGCACCTACGAGGGCTGGTTTGACGGCACCGAAGCAGAGCTTAACCGGGATACGCCGGATACCTGGGACAAGTATAAGAGCAGCCAGGATTACTATCTGTGCCGCCTGAACGAGGACGGCTCGGAGAAAAGCTGCGTCAAGCTGGATTATCAGTCTCGGGACAGCTGGCTGAACTTCAGCGCCTGCCAGTTCACCGACGACGGCCTGCTGCTGGTGGCCGGCGGGGAGGGCATCTTCGGCTTTGCCGAGGACGGAAGCCTGGCCCTGCAGATCAACTCCAGCGATATCTCCCCCGACCAGCTGCTGAAGCTGCGGGACGGCAGCTTTGCCGTGATGGGCTACACGGACACAGGCCTGGCTTTCTTCCCCATCGATTTGGAGAAGAAGACCCTGGGCCAGCCGATGGAGATCCCCTCCGAGGCCTATGAGCCCCTGCCGGGAGACGAGAAGTACGATCTCTACTATGTAAACGGTATGTACCTCTACGGCTACCGGATCGAGGACCAGCAGAAGGAAAAGGTCCTCAACTGGCTGGACGTGGACATCAATGGCAGCAACCTGAGCCGGATCCACTTCCTGGAGGACGGCTCCCTGATGTGCGTGCTGAACCAGTACCGCAGCGAGCAGGTCACCACCGAGCTGGTGCGGGTCTTCCAGGCGCCCTATGACAGCGTCCCCCACAAGGAGACCCTGACCCTGGCGGTGATGTACGGCTATGAGCTCTATGACAAGGTGGTGGACTTCAACCGCCACAGCGACAAGGTCCGGATCGAGATCGTGGATTATTCCGAGTTCAACGATCCCGAGAACGACGATTTCGATGCCGGCCGCACCAAGCTGCTGACGGAGATCATGTCCGGCCAGGTGCCGGATCTGATCGCGGTGAGTCAGCTGCCCTACCGCCAGCTGGCCTCCAAGGGCCTGCTGGAGGATCTCTACCCCTATATCGACGCGGACAAGGAGCTGAGCCGGGAGGACTATTTCCCCAACGTGCTCAAGGCCCTGGAGGTCAACGGCGGCCTGTACCAGGTGATCACCGGCTTCAATGTCCAGACCCTGATCGGCGCCAGCTCCGTGGTGGGCGACAAGCCGGGCTGGACCTACCAGGACATGAAGGACGCCCTGGCCAAGATGCCCGCCGGCTGCGAGCCCATGGACATGTACACCACCCGGGGCGACCTGCTGCGCATCCTGCTGTGCACGGACCTGGACCACTACGTGGACTGGAGCACCGGCCAGTGCAGCTTTGAGAGCCAGGACTTCCTGGACCTGCTGGCCTTTACCGCCCAGTTCCCGGCGGAGATCCCCGACGATCTGGAGTGGGAGAGCTCTTCCACCCGCATCGCCGAGGGCCGGCAGATGCTGACCACCGCCTATCTCTACAGCGTGGACTCCATGCTCTGGAACGATGTACAGTTCGGCGAGAAGGGCTGCACCTACATCGGCTATCCCACCAACAACGGCGTGGGCAGCTATATGTACCTGAGCTCCGGCTACGCCATGAGCGCCAATTGCCGGGACAAGGAAGCCGGCTGGGAGTTCCTGCGCAGCTTCATCACCTATGACAGTCAGAAAAACAGCTGGGACGGCATCCCCTTGAGCACCAAGGTCTACCAGGAGAAGCTGGAGGAGGCCATGACGCCTCAGTATGAGATGAATGAGAAGGGCGAGTACGTGCTGGACGAGAGGGGCGACAAGATCCCGCAGCCCGTCGGCAGCATCTGGATGGAAAACGGCGGCGAGATCGAGATCTACTGCATGACCCAGGAGCAGGCCGACAAGCTGTGGGAGGCCGTCACCACCTGCGACAAGGTCTGGGAGGACGACGAGGCCATCTATTCCATCGTCTTTGAGCAGGCCCAGGCATATTACTCCGGCCAGAAGAGCGCGGAGGAAGTGGCCCGCCTGATCCAGAGCAAGGTCACCATCTACGTCAACGAACAGCGGTGATTTTGGTTCGCAGTTCGCAGTTCGCAGAAAACTGAATTCAGGCTCTCTGGCGCGATTTGCGCCGGAGGGCTTTTGCCGGGAAGGGGAATCGGGAAAAAGTTTGCGCTTTCCTTAGGAATTCTTAAGAATGTCTTGCCTGCCCTTGCGCCGCCTCTGTCCCTGGTGTATAATCACAAAAAGAATAACAATACAGAGAGAATCGGGTTTTTGGCATGGAAAGTAAACGCCTCAAACGAAGAGAAAAACGCAGAGACTTCGCGCGAAGCCTCTGCTTCCTCTCACCCAGCCTGCTGGGGGTGGGCGTGTTCTTCATCCTGCCCTTCTGCGTGGTGGTCTACTACTCGCTGATCGACGGGGTGGGGTCGAGGAACTTCGTTTTTTTGGACAACTTCATCAATCTCTTTCAGAATTACTCCTTCAAGCTGGCGGCGAAGAACACCCTGTACTTTTCCGTGCTGGCGGTGCCCCTGGCCGTGGTGCTGGCTCTGGTGCTGGCCCTGATGCTGGAGGCCAGGATCCCCCTGAAATCCCAGTTCCGCACCTTCTTTTTGAGCCCCATGATGGTGCCGGTGGCCTCGGTGGTGCTGATCTGGCAGGTGCTGTTCAGCAACAGCGGCACCGTGAACGAGTTTCTGCTGCTCTTCGGCCATGACAAGATCGACTGGCTCCAGTCGGACTACGCGGTGTATGTGGTGGTGCTGCTTTTCCTGTGGAAGAACCTGGGCTACAACATGATCCTGTTCATGGCGGGCCTGTCCAACATCCCCAAAGAGCTGCTGGAGGTGGCCGATGTGGAGGGCGCCAGCGAATGGTACAAGTTCTTTGCCATCAAGCTGCGCTATCTGTCGCCCACGGTGCTCTTCGTCACCATCCTCTCCCTTATAAACTCCTTCAAGATCTTCCGGGAGATCTACCTGCTGACGGACGATTATCCGGCGGCGCTGTACATGCTGCAGCACTTCATGAACAACACCTTCCGCAGCCTGGATTACCAGAAGCTCTCCGCGGCGGCGGTGATCATGGCCCTGGTCATGGTGGTGCTGATCCTTCTGCTCTTCGCTATTGAGGACTGGTTCGGAAAGGATGTGGAAGGATGAAGAAAAAGCATTATTTCGGCCGGGGCGTCATGTTCCTGCTGTGTCTGATCTTCGCGGTGCTCTTCCTGATGCCCACGGTGCTGACCATTACCAACTCCTTTATGTCCGAGGCGGAGCTGAAGTCCAACTACGGCGTCATCTTTTCCAATCTCCAGGGAGGCTACATCTCCAAGCAGGTGAACCTGAAGTTCATTCCGGACCAGGTCAGCTTTTCCCAGTACACCACGGGCCTGCTGAAGTCCCCGGAATACCTGCTGAAGTACTGGAACAGCATCCTGCTGGTAGTGCCCATCGTGATTTTTCAGGTGGGCATCGCCTCGGTGGCGGCATACAGCTTCACCCGTTGGCGGGGGAAGATCCGCAGCGGCATCTTTTTCTTCTACGTGATCCTGATGCTGATGCCCTATCAGGTCACCCTGGTGCCGAACTTTTTGGTGAGCAAGTGGCTGGGCATCCTGAACACCCGCTGGGCCATCATCCTGCCGGGCATCTTCGCCCCCTTCTCCGTGTTCCTGCTGACCAAGTTCATGCGGCGTATTCCCTATTCGCTGATCGAGTCGGCCAAGGTGGACGGGGCGGGGGAGTGGCAGATCTTTACCCGCATCTGTCTGCCCCAGTGCCGCTCGGCGCTCTACTCCATCGCCATCCTGGTCTTCATTGACTACTGGAACATGGTGGAGCAGCCCCTGATCCTGCTGCAGGACGCGGACGCCCAGCCCCTGAGCGTATTTCTCTCCTCCATCAACGCCGGAGAGATCGGCCTGGCCTTCGCCATGGCCACGCTCTACATGATCCCCTCGCTGCTGCTCTTCCTCCACGGAGAAGAGTACCTGGTGGAGGGCATCGCCAACGCGGGCAGCGTCAAAGGCTGAGTTTTCGGATCGAAAACGGAGGATATGATATGGAAACGAAAGTGAAAAGAAGAGAATGGGTCAAAAACGCGGCCATCATCCTGCTGGCGGGGCTGCTGGTGCTGACCTTCTTCTCCAATACCATCATGAACCGCAATCTGCCGGAGGTAGCCACCGAGTATGTGTCCAGCGGCAGCATCAACGCCAAGGTCCGGGGAACCGGCACCGTCACCGCCAACGGGAACACCCTGGTAAAAGCGGACAAGACCTGGGAGATCCGGGCCGTCATGGTGAAGACCGGCCAGAGCGTGGAGGCGGGAGACGTGCTCTTCGTGCTGGGCAGCGGCGAGAGCTCCGAGCTGGAGGAGGCCCAAGAGCAGCTCTATCAGCTGCAGCTGGCCTATCAGCGCACCGCCCTGGGCGGAAGCTACAACGATTATACGGCGGACGAGCTGCGTGTGGCTGCGGCCTGGGACGCCTATGTGCAGGCGGAGTCCGCCCTGGATGCCATGGACCCCATGGGCAATACGAATTCCGACGGCTATCGTTATCTGCAAAAGGAGTTGGAAAAGGCAACCGCCGAGCGGGACGCCGCCAAGGAGGCCTATGACGCCGCGCTGGCCGAAGCCCAGGCTCAGCTCTCCGCCGCGGAGAGCGAACGGCTCACAGCCGAGCAGGCGGTGCTGCTGGCAGAGGGCTGGAATGCCAACGAGCCCGACCCGACCAAGCAGGCCATGCAGCAGAAGTATCTGAACGATCCCCAGCTCAGGATCGACGAGCTGCGCGCCGCGTCGACGCCGACGCCGGCCCCGGAGGGAGCGTCGGAAGACGACCCCGCCCCTTCCGCAGACGATAACGCGCAGAAACTGGAAAAATGGGAGACCCTGCTGGAGAAAAAGAAGGCGGTCGAGGAGGCCCAGTCTGCGCTGAACGCCGTTTCCACCGCCCAGTTGGACGCCGCCCAGGCCACGGTTAACGATATTCAGGAGGAGATGAGTACTTACAACACCACGCCGGAATATCAGGACGCGGTGGCTGCGAAGGATGCGGCCTATCTCAACTATCTGGAGCTGAAAACCTCTCTGGACGCCCGCAGAAACGCGGACGCCCGCTCCAACGCCAGCCTGGGGCTGGACCTGCAGGAGCAGCGGCGCCAGATCGAGGCGCAGAAAAAGAAGATCGAAGAGCTCTCCGGCGGGGAGGAAAACCAGATCACCGCCAAGGTCCCCGGAACGATCGCCTCCATTGAGGTCACCGCCGGCGACACCGTGATCAAGGACAGCGTGCTCTGCACCATCGAGGTGCCCGACATGGGCTATTCCATGTCCTTCTCCGTCACCAATGACCAGGCGGCCCGCCTGCGGGTGGGGGACAGCGCCACCGTCTCCAACTACTACTGGGGCAGCGAGATCACGGCCACCCTCTCAAGCATCCGCATCGATCCCAAGAATCCCCAGACCAACAAGCTCCTGACCTTCGACGTGTCCGGCGACGTGAGCGCCGGGGCGGAGCTCACCGTTTCCGTGGGCCAGCGGAGCGCAAACTATGACTGGGTGGTGCCCAAGAGCGCACTGCACAACGACTCCAACGGCGATTTCGTGTACAAGGTGGAGTCCAAGAACTCCCCCCTGGGCAACCGCTATGTGGCCCGCCGGGTCAATGTGGAGATCCTGGCCATGGACGACAACAGCGTGGCCGTCAGCGGAGAGCTGGGCTGGGGCGATTACGTGATCACCACCAGCTCCGCGCCGCTGAAAAACGGGGACCTGGTCCGCCTGGCCGGGTAAAGCGGTATGGAAAAGAAGAAAAAAAGCAGACGGATCGCCCTGGCCATCGTCTGCGGGCTGCTGTGTCTGGCGGCCCTGCTCTGCTTCCTGCGGGCGGGCTCCCTGGCCCGGCTGCTGCCGGACCAGTACGCCGCCGAACGCTGGGCCGGCGAGGGAGAGATGGTTTACCGGCAGGTAAGCTGCTTTCTCACCGTGGACGAGCCGGTGGATCTGAATCAGATCTACGCCTTTCGCTACGCCATCCTGGACCGGCTCCACGAGGCCGGCCTGGAGGCGGACACCGACACCCGCCTGTTCCGGGACGCCTGGTGCGTGA
This sequence comes from Oscillospiraceae bacterium, assembly GCA_902775355.1. Taxonomy (GTDB): domain Bacteria; phylum Bacillota; class Clostridia; order Oscillospirales; family Oscillospiraceae; genus Limivicinus. The sequence goes on along the minus strand of CACYLY010000021.1, from coordinate 13,115 downwards.
CCGGGAAGATGGAAGCCGCCAGCGATCTGGGTCACGGCAAGGTCAGCGTCATTGCCGTGGGCGGGGATTTCTTCCTGTTTCATCCTCTGCACCTGATCAGCGGCAGCTATCTGACCGAGAACGACGTGATGGAGGACCGGGTGCTGCTGGACGAGGATACCGCCTGGCTCCTCTTCGGCGGGACGGAGCTCAGCGGCCTGAGCATCAAGCTCAACGGGGTGCCCTTTGTGGTTTCCGGCGTGGTGCAGCGGGAGCAGGATTTCGCCAGTCAAAAGGCCTATACTGCCGGACGGGGCGTCTACATGAGCTACGCCGCCTATGCGAAGATGAACGAAGAAGCCGCCGCCGGCTGCTATGAGCTGGTGCTGGCGGAGCCGGTGGAGCAGTTCGTGCTGAATTTTGTCGAGGAGAAGTTCCCCATCGGCCAGGGCGAGATCGTGGAAAACAGCCAGCGCTACAGCCTGGGCCGCCGCCTGGAGCTGCTGGGCCATTTCGGCGAACGTAGCATGCAGAAGCTGGGCGTGATCTACCCCTATTGGGAAAACGCCGCCCGCTGCGTGGAGGACTGGTGCGCCCTGCTGACGCTGCTGGGCTTTGGGCTGCTGGTCTTTCCGGCGGCGCTTTGTCTGGTGCTGCTGGTGAAAGGGATCCGCAAGGGGAAAGAAAAGCTGGACGACGAGCTGCTGCCCGGTCTGCGGGACAAGGTGGACGACGCGGTCCAGAAACGGCGCCGCAGAAAATGGGACAAGGAGCACGGCGGAGAGTCATGATGCTCTTTGCGCAGAAAAGACTTCCCACCGGGAAAGCCTTGGAGTATAATGAAACCGGGTGATGCGCGCATCACCCGGTTTCAGACTGTCGACAAAGCCTGATGGCTTTGCCGACAGAAGGGGCTTCAGCCTGCTGCGCGCACTCGCTTGCGGGGAACGCTCGCACACTTGCAGGCTGCAAAGTGTGATTCCCGAGGTACACGCCCCCGGGAATCACTTATTATACTTTATTTTTCGCTCTGGCTGACGGGATTCGAACCCATGCCGGTTTGCGCGGGCAGATTCGGGCTGATGCTTCGTTCCAGCCCTTGAAAATACAGAAGTATTCCCTGCGGTCTGCGCCTCGCCTCAGCCCAAATCTGCTCCGTGCAAACTGCGCAGCACCTGTGAGCAGGCATTTTTCGAGAGATTTTTGCGTCCAACGAGCGCCGCTGGGCTGGCGCCCAGCAAGTGAGGCGGGACAAAAAGATCCAAAAAGGGACGCTCACAGGCGACATGTGTTCGGATTCCGTCAGCCCCACGAGGCGAAAAACTCGGTGAGACCTTTTCCTGTCTATGATTTACGAATCTCCCTCCAGGGCGGAAAGGTCGCCGAACCAGCGGGCGATCTCCTCGTCGCTGGCCTTGGTCACCGCCTGAAGGCTGCGGATCCAGCTCAGGGTCCGGGCGTCTCCCAGTCGGTCGTACAGAGCCTGGGAGCCCTGCTCCCAGAGAAAGATATCCTCGTGCCAGCGCTGGCAGTTGCGCTCCATCTCCGGGTCCAGCTGTTCCGTGAGTCCCATGAGGACGCCCCGGGAGCGTTCAGCGCCCAGGCCATTGTGATAGAGACGGGCGGCGTTTTCCAGCAGCGTCTCCCGGAAACGGGGGTTTTCCATCAAACGGCTGACCAGCAGGGTCATGCCGCCGGCGTCGTGAAAGAGGCGATTAAAGTCCGCCTCGCCGGTGTAGAGGGACAGGTCCAGATCGAAAAGAGCGGTTTTCCAGACGCCGCCGGTCCCGTCGCCCCGGATATAGCGGACGTTGCCCTCCGGGTCCTGATTGTTGAAATAGGCCTCCAGGGCCAGCCAGGACGCGAAGGAATCCACGTCGAAGCGCTGACAGAAGGCGTCGTAATCCGCGTCGTTTTTGATGCTGTGATCCCGGAGATATTCGTAGATCTCCACCCGCACATGGGCGCCCCGGTTTTTCTCGATCTGCAGGCTCTCGGCGCTGGAGCCGGTGTGGGTCTGGCCGTACTGGCTGCAGTAGGCCTCCCGCAGGGCGTAGATGCCGTAGTAGCTGCCGTTGATGTAGAGCACGCAGTAGCGGGCGTCCAGGGTCAGGGGCTCCTCCGTGACCTCCATGGCGATCAGAGAGGCCAGGGCGTCCTTCAGGATATACATGTGGTTGACGCTGCGGCCCCGAAGCAGAAGCGCGTGATAGTCCCGCTCCTCGCCCCGCAGGAAGGGGTCGCCGTGGATGCTGCCTCCGAAGCGGTCCCGGAAAATGAGTTTATAGGTCTTCTGGGGATACTTCCGGGAACTGGCGCCGTGGAGCATGACGCTGCAGCCGCTGCTGAAGACAGGCTCCGCTCCCTCGCCCTCGAACATCACCGCGTCCGCCGGCATCTCCCGGTCCAGCTGGGTGATGTAGGTGTTCAGCTCCAGAAAGTCCTGCCCGTCGCAGACCAGGCTCACCACCGGCAGGCTGTGCCCCTCGTTCACGATGTAACTGAAGGAGGCGCAGGGGCCGGGGAGCTTGCCTTCCTCAAAGCACACCGCCCGGATCACCGTGGTTTTTTCCAGGGGGATCGGGTCGGTATAGAGCTCGCTCCTTTCGGTGGGGACGCTGCCGTCCGTGGTGTAGCGGATCTCCCCGGGCCCCTCCAGACGAAGCTGCAGGCCTTGGGCGTTTTCGTAGACGCCCTGGGGGAGATCGGCGCTTGGCGCGGCGGACACCAGCCGAAAACCGCTCCCGTTGGCGGCGCCGGGACTGCGTCTATCCAGATAGAAGAATCCGGCCTGGCCCGGGAGCCGCCCGTAGCTGCCCTTGCCCGGGACCCGGGGAACGCACAGCCGGTCGGACAGGCCCTCGCTCTCATGACACAAATAGACGCTCTCCCCGATGCTGAGGCGGAAGCTCGCGTGGATCTCGCCCCCGCCGCTGAGGGAGCTGTCCCCGCTGCACCAGACGAGGACGCAGGCCCCCGGCGCCAGGATCCGGTCGGGCAGGGGGCTCTTGAAGGGCTCCTCCGGGTCGTCGCTGAGAGCATAATCTCCCAGATTCAGCGGCTGATCGGAGTCGTTGCGCAGCTCGATCCAGTCGTAATAATGGCTTTTGCGGGTGCCGGGCTCCAGATAGCGGGCGTTGTAGCTCGCGATCTCGCTGATGACCAGCGGTCCGTGGCGGTCCGAAGAGCGCAGGAAGTCCTCGTAACCCTGCTCGTCGTTGGGATAGCCGGGCGTGGCGTAGGGGAGCGTATAGGCTTCCCCGTCCCGGAAACAGACCGAGCGGTCCGGCTCGGTCTCCCCGTAGGAGAGGGACTGAAGCACGCTGCCGTCCACACCGGCGAGACAGACCGTTTCTCCCTCGCGCTTGAGGGAGAAGGGGGCGCCGTCAGGACTGCCGCAGAAGACCAGCAGATACTCTCCGGGGCCCAGGCTTTTTCCGGACAGGGGATAGCGGGTCGGATCCTTCTCGCTGTCCGAGAGGCAGAGCCCCTCCAGGCTGATCTCCCGGTCCGAGGTGTTGCACAGCTCGATCCAGTCATGGAAGTCCCCACCGGCGTCGGGCAGATAGCTGCGGTTTGCGGGCATGAGCTCGGTGATCTGCAGCCCGGCGGCCAGCTCCGCCAGGGGCGTGGGCTCCGGCGTGGGGGCGGGCGTCGCCGTGGGCTTCGGGCTCGGCTCAGGGCGCGGCGACGGCGAAGCCGTTGCCGCGGCGGGGGGCGTTTCCTCGACGGGCGCCCTCTCGCCGCAGGCGCAGAGCAGCAGAACGGCGGCCAGCAGCAGAAAGATGATTTGATGGGTTTTGTTCATATCCTTATTCTCCAAGAGAAGATACAAAAGCATTTTAGCACAGCGCCCGGGCTTTGGCAAGTGAGGGCCGCCGCCGGGGGCAGAGAGGAAGCGCCATGAGAGAGAAAAAGCCGGAACGCGGACAGATGAGCACCGGAAAGATGCTGGCCCTGGACCTTTTGGCCATCCTTCTGGGACTCAACGTCTTCGCCCTGTTTCACCACGTGATCCCCACTTGGTTTCCCCGGCCGGTGGAGGGCAGCGTGCTGGCGACGCCCGCGGCCGAGCAGCCGGGGCCAGAGCCGGAAAGCGAGGCGACGCCGTCCCCGGAGCCGGAGGAAAGTCCTGCTCCGACGGAGACGGCGGCTCCGACCCCGACGCCGAAGCCTGTCCGCAGCGGAGTCTGGGGAGAGAAGTTCGCCGAACAGTTTACCGACGGGGAGATCGTAGAGACGGAAGATAGCTACCGCAGCGCCCATATCAGCGTCACCGTGCGCACGGTGGAGGAGGAGCGGCTGGTCTATCACGTGGCGGAGGTCTATGTCAGCGACCTGAAGTATCTGCGCTGCGCCCTGGGCCATGACGAGTGGGCGCGCAGCGAGGATCCCGTGGAACTGGCCCAGCGGCATCACGCCGTTCTGGCACTCTCCGGCGACCACTATTTCGGCCGCCTGGAGGGCTTTGTGATCCGAGACGGCGTCCTGTACCGGGAGAGCCGAAATGAGGATCTCTGCGTCCTGCTGCGGGACGGGCAGATGTTCACCTATCCCGACGAAGACCTGGATCCGGAGGCCCTGAAAGCCCAGGCGCCCTGGCAGGTCTGGAGCTTCGGCCCCCGCCTGCTGGAGGACGGAAAGGCCAGGGAGGAGATCCCCAGCACCATCGGCAGGGCCAACCCTCGCGCCGCCCTCGGCTGCGTGGAGCCGGGCCATTATTTCTTCGTGCAGGTGGAAGGCCGGGGCGGATACGAGTCCGACGGGATGACCCTGCTGCAGCTGGCGGCGCTGTTTGAGGACCTGGGCTGCCAGACGGCCTACAATCTGGACGGCGGGCGCACGGCAGCCATGATCTGGAAAGGGGAGCGGCTCAGCTATCCCTACGGCCGGCCGGTGTACGATCTGATCTATATCACGGATGAAGAGGAGGAGACGTCCTGATGAAGCGCATTCTGCCCCATATCTGCCTGGACCTGGCGGTGATCTTTCTGGTGCTCTGGATCATCGACCGTATCAACGGCCCCATGAACATGCTGGGCCGGGACGTGTTCAAGATCCCGCTGCTGGCGTTTTTGCTCCTGGTGATCGTGGAATCCGTCCTGTGGATCCGGGATCAGAGAAAGTAGAAAGATCCCCTGCCGTACCGACGCTTCGGAACGGCAGGGGCTCTTCAATATTCGGGCGGAAGGATCAGCGCAGGGTGACGCGCATGTGGACCGGATTGTGGTCGGAGTTTTCAAAGCCCATGTTCAGGGTCTCCACCAACTCCAACTGCAGGTTGGGGCTGATGATGAAGCCGTCGATCACGTAATACTGGGTGTTCAAGGCGTCCTCGGGATCGTAGGGCTGGTTGAGCAGGCGGCAGGTGGGGGAGCTCAGATCGTAGACATACTGCCAGCCCGCGTCCGCCGGAAGCATCTCCAGCTCCAGCACGCCCGGGGCCCAGAGCTCCGGATGGCTGTTGGGATAGCGGTCCAGACTGTGGGGGAAGACCTGGTTGAAGTCGCCGCCGGCGATGACGTAGTTGCCCTTTTGGTACTCGGACTGGATGAACTCCCGCAGCTGCTTGGTCTGGGCCAGCTTGCCCTCGCCGTCGTCATAGGCCTCCAGATGCAGGTTCACCAGCACCAGCTTCTGCTCGCTGCCCTCGATGGGCAGATAGCTGACCAGCAGGCAGCGCTTCAGGTTCACGATGCGCAGGGGCCAGCTGAAGGGGCAGGGCAGAGCGACGCGCTCGGCGTTGGCGATCTGGTAGCGGGAAACCGTCAGAAGGCCGCTGTTGACCTTGCCGATGGGATTGTAAAGATAGGTCTGGGGGTTGGGCACAAAGGGGCAGGAAAAGTTCAGCGCGTGATAGGATGTGCCGTAGGCCAGCTTCGCAGTCTGATCGATGGAATAGGTGCGGGTCGAATCCGTGTCCACCTCCTGGAGGATCACCAGATCGTATTCCTCGGAAGAGGTGAGCGCTTCGATGCCCTTCAGATAGCGGCGTACCGTGTTCTCGTCCGCAGAGCAGATGTTCTGGCCGCCGTCCATGACAAAATCGGACTCCGCGCCCAGACCGGCATAGCCCACGTTCCAGCTGAGCACGTCGACGGTGGCGCCGGCGGGCAGGGGAGCGGTGGCCTCCCGCGTGATCGGCTCCAGAGCCACAACCGGATCGGGATTGTACTCCACAAGGGTGAGCCAGCCGATCAAACCGGCTAAGCCGAGCAGGATCACCAAGACGACGATCAACAGAGATTTGCTGAATTTATTCATAGAGATGTTCCTCCGCAACGGATTGATGCGGCAATTTTATCACTTTTTTCCTTGGTGTTCAAGTCAAAACGGCTGAAGAATTCCGCTTTTTTCTTATGCGAAATAACTTGTGCTTTCTAAGGTCGCGTGTTATAATCTAAAGTTGAAGTGGCATGTGCTGCCGATGGAGGAGCTATGGATCAGTCTCGGGAGACTCAAGAAGAAAAACGGGCGTTCTTCAATACGCTCCATACGCTGCGGCAGCGCTGGCGGGAGGGCACCTTCGGCGAGATCCTGGACGATTGGCGCTGGATCTTCAGCTACAGCAAGCGCTACAAACGAGCGATCCTGTTTTATACGGTGCTGGGCGTCCTCAGCACGGTTTTGAGTCTGGTGGCCAGTATCGCCGGCAAAGAAGTGATCGATATCATCACGGGGTACGAGACCAGCAGACTGGGCTTTATGATCGCCATCATGCTGGGCAGCGCGGTGTTCAGCCTGACCTTCGGCAGCATCATCAGCCGGATCACCGCGAAACTCAACATCGATATCCACAATGACATTCAGGCGGATATTTTCGATCAGATCATCGATGTGGACTGGAAGTCCATCAGCGCCTACTCCAGCGGAGATCTTCTCAACCGCTTCAACAGCGACGTGGGAACGGTCAGCAAAAACGCCATCAGCTGGCTGCCTTCCATCGTCATCGCCATCTTCAACTTTATCCTGACCTTCGGCGTGATCTGGCACTACAGCAAGGTCATGTCTCTCATCGCTTTTGCCAGCGCGCCGGTGATGCTGCTGCTGTCCAAGTTTCTGATCCGGAAGCAGCGGGACTATGCCAAGAAGGTGAAAGAGACCGGCAGCGCCATGATGGGCTTCGAGGTGGAGACCTTCTATCATTTCGACACCATCAAGTCCTTCGGGATCATGAAAACCTACGGCAAAAAGCTCCGGGACTGGCAGCAGAAAATGCGGTCCATTACCCTGGACTACAATCTCTTTGCCATAAAGACGAATATCTTGCTGACGATACTTGGAATGATTGTCCAGTATGCCGCCTTCGGCTATTCGCTTTTCCTGCTGTGGGGACATCAGATCACCTATGGCACCATGACCCTGTTCCTCCAGCAGCGAGCCCGTCTTTCCTCCGCCTTCAACAGCGTGATCGGCATTATTCCCAGTTTTTTGACAAGTTCCGTCTCCGCCCACCGGATCCGGGAACTGATCGAGCTGCCCAGAGAGCAGCATATGGCCGAGTCCAGAGAACTGGAGATGTTGGACAGGGACGGCCTGGAAGTGCATATGGAGGGAGTGGACTTCTCCTATGTGGAGGATAAGCATGTGATCACCAGCTCTTTCTTCCGGGCTTCTCCGGGAGAGATCGTTGCGCTGGTGGGGCCTTCCGGGGAGGGGAAAACCACCATGATCCGCCTGATCCTGGGGCTGATCCATCCGGATGCCGGCACGGCCTTCCTCCGCTCTTCCGACGGGACGAAGGTGGAGATGAATGCGGACTGCCGCGGACTCTTCTCCTATGTGCCGCAGGGCAACGCCGTCCTTTCCGGCACCATTGCGGAGAATCTGCGGATGGTGCGGGAGAACGCCACCGACGAGGAGCTGATCCAGGCGCTGAAGACCGCCTGCGCCTGGGAATTCGTGTCCAAGATGCCTCAGGGGCTGAACAGCCCGGTGGGGGAGCGGGGCCGGGGCCTTTCGGAAGGCCAGGCTCAGCGCATCGCCATCGCCCGGGCCGTTCTGCGGGACGCTCCGATCCTGCTGCTGGACGAGGCCACCTCCGCCCTGGACGTGGCCACCGAACGGCAGGTGCTGCGCAGCATCGTTCAGCGGCACCCCAATAAAACCTGTATCGTCACCACCCACAGGCCCACGGTGCTGAATCTCTGCCAGAGAGTGTACCGCGTGGTGGATACCAGGGTGACGGAACTCAGCGAAGAAGAATCCAGCCGGATGGCTATGGATTTTTGACCGAGGTTATATATGATCGACATCCATTCCCACGTCCTTCCCGGGGTGGACGACGGGGCGCAGACCATGGAGGATTCTCTGGAATTGCTGGCCCAGGCGGCGGACAGCGGTGTGCATACCCTGGTGGCCACGCCCCATTGCAACATCCCGGATGAATTTGAAAATTTTGCAGGACCGGAGCTGGACGAGCTCTTTCTGCGCCTGGACAAGGCGAGGCAGGAGGCTGGCATTCCGCTTCGACTGTGCAGGGGCATGGAAGTGTTTGCTACCTATGAGCTCCCGGCGCTTCTGCGGGATGGCCGCGTCTGGACCCTAAACGGCACCCGGTATTTTCTGATGGAGTTTGCTTTCAACGAGGACCCGACCTTTTGCCGCAGGATCCTGCGTGCGTGCGAGGAGGAGGGCTTTGCCCCCATCATCGCGCACCCGGAGCGTTATTTCTTCGTACAGGACGATCCGGACCTGGCCTTTGCCTGGTGTGTGTCGGGCTACGGGCTGCAGCTCAACAAGGGCAGCATCCTGGGCCGTTTCGGGCCGGAGACCCAGCGCTGCGCTCATCTGCTGCTGGAGCACGGTCTGGCAGTCTGCGTCGCCAGCGACGCCCACAGCCCGTTTCGCCGCAGTACCCATATGGGTGAGATCAACGAGTATCTGATGAATGAATTCGGGACGGATTATGCCCGTCTGCTTCTGGAGGAGAATCCTGCCCGGATCCTCAGCGGGAGAGACTTGCTGGGCTATGAACCGATTCCCTTCTAAGGAGGACTGCTGCCTGTGAGAAAAATCAGACTTTTGCTGCTTGTCTTTTTCCTGGTGGTCTTCGCCGTTTTTATGGCAAGCAATATCCATGAATACCTGACTTCGGACTATACCGCGCCGGAGATCTCCGCCGAGGAGGAAGTACTGTATCTCAGCGTGGACGATCCGGATGAGATGCTCCTTCGTGGTCTGGCTGCGGTGGATAATCTGGACGGCGATGTAACGGACAGCCTGGCCGTGGTGTCCAAATCCAAATTCATTGCCAAAGGGACGCGCAATATCAATTACGCGGCGTTTGACAAGAATAACAACGTGGGTACCTATGTCCGCAAGCTTGTTTATACCGATTACCATTCTCCCCGGTTCAGGATCACGGAACCGATGCGCTTTGTCTATGGCAACTCCAGCTACAACTATCTCCGCTATGTCACTGTGATGGACTGTCTGGACGGCAATATCTCGCAGCAGATCAAGATCACCTTCGGCGATACCGAAATGGCCAGCGAGTCTGTGAGCCAGCAGAAGATCCATCTGCAGGTCACCAACAGCGCAGGAGATTCCTCCGTGCTGGTCATCACGGCGACATTTGAGGATTTCGACAGTTATTCCAAGGCCTCTCCTGCTTTGACAGACTATGTGATCTATACCAAAGCCGGCGAAAAACCGGATCCGCCGCTGCGCTCCTATCTGGACGGGATCTGGATGGCGGGCAACAGGAAAAAGTTTTCCGACCTGGGCTTTGATCCGGAGAAGGATGTTGCCATAGACGACAGCCGGGTCGATTACAATACCCCCGGCCTCTACGTGGCCACGTATCGGCTCAGCCGTGACACGGCCAACGCAAACGGCGGCTCTTACCGTGTCGATTTCGGAAAAGCAGAACTCATCATCGTTGTGGAGGATGCTGCATGAACGAGAACAATCAGGACTTTTCTTCCCTGCTGGAAAGAGTCGACCTATACAGCATTGTGCGAGACACGCTGCGCAACCTCTGGGCGATCCTGCTGGGAGCCATTGCTGTGGCGATGATCGTCAATATGCTTGTGCGCGCGGACTTCCGAAGCACCTATTCCACTACCGCCACGTTCGTGGTCACCTCGAAGACTTCCAGCAACAACGCCTACAGCAACCTGTCCGCGGCGTCTACCATGACCAAGAGCTTCACCAATATCCTCAACAGCAACCTGTTGAAGAAAAAGGTCTGCGAGGATCTGGGGACGGATACCTTCCGGGCCGCAGCCAGCGCCAAGGTCATCAACGGCACCAATCTGATGACACTGAGCGTTACAGCCGATACGCCGGAAAACACCTATCGCACGATCCGGTCGATCATGTACATCATGAACGACCTGACCCAGTACGTCTCGGCCGACATGGTACTGGAAGTCCTTCAGGACCCCTCGGTCCCGACCCGCGCGGATACCTCTTTTTCCGCCGGCCGCCAGACCAAGAAGGCTTTTGTTATCAGTGCTTTTCTGCTGGTCCTTGTCTTTATGTACCTGTCTTACCGAAAAGAGACGGTGAAGAGCGAGAAGGATCTGGAGAACAAGCTGGAGGCCAAGTCTCTGGGCATGCTCCATCAGGAGGGCAGATTCAAGTCCGTGGGGGATCTGTTCCGCCGCAAAAAACGGAAGCACCTTGTCACGGAGCTCTCGGCGACCTTTGAATTCGTTGAAAGGTACAAGAAGATCGCCACCCATGTTTCCGCGCAGGCGCACAAGGTCAAGGCGAAAACCTTCCTGGTCACCAGCGTGCAGGAGCACGAAGGCAAATCCACCGTTTCCGCGAACCTCGCCCTGACCCTGGTGCAGCAGGGGTATAAGGTGCTGCTGATCGACGGCGATATGCGCCGTCCCACACAGAACAATCTGTTCCTGAAATCCGGCGAGAAGCTGAAGGCAAGTCTGGGATCGCTGCTGATGGGACAGGCTTCTCTCCGGGACGCCATGATCCACGATGAGGAGCGCGGGGTGGATCTGCTGCTCAACAAGCGCAACTACACCAATTCCACGGATATTGTGTCCTCGGAATACATGTCCCGCCTGCTCGAAGTCGTCAAAGGGCATTACGATTTCATCATCATCGACTCGCCCCCTATGTCTTTGATGGCGGATGCCGAGGTGTTAGCCGATCTGGCCGATATGAGTATCCTCGTGGTGAAGTATGATACGGTCCTGGCCCAGGATCTGAATGACGCCATTGACGCCCTGCGGGACTGCCACGCGCAGTTTGCCGGCTGTATCCTGAATCAGGTCCGCACCCTCCCCGGGGCGCGGAAGACTGTGGGCGGATACGGCGGATACGGTCGGTACGGCCATTACGGCCATTACGGACGGTATGGAAAATACGGCCGTTACGGGCACTATGGAGAGTACGGCCATTACGGCGAAGAGAAGAAGTGAGGTGAGGACATGAGCGAAAATACCGAGAAAAAGAACGAGGAATTTGAAAAGTTTGATGTCCTTTCCTTTGCCAATGACTTCTTGCACCGCTTCCGCCACCTGTGGCTGATGGTCCTGATCATCACGGTCCTCTGCGCGGGCCTCTTCTATTATCGGACGAGCACCACCTATTCGCCGACCTATGTTGCGGAAGCGACGGTTTCCGTGGAGATCGTGAACGGCGGGATTTACGCCAACAAAAACACCGCTGAGCAGATGGGCCTGATCTTCCCCTATATCCTGACAAGCGGCGCTCTGTCCGATGTGATCGCGGAGGATCTGGGGACTACCAACGTTCCGGGCACCATCAAGGTCAGCAGCATCAAGGGTACGAATCTGCTGACCATTACGGTCACCTCCTGGAATGCGGATTCTGCCTACAATGTTTTGCAGTCGGTCCTGAAAAACTATCCGGAAGTCGCCCAGTTCGTCGTGGGGCAGACGGAACTGAAGATCGTTGACGACAGCGGGATCCCCACGGACACCGGACGTTCTTCCGTGATCCGGGGCTCGATCAAAAAGGGCGCGATCATCGGCTTTTGCATCGGCATCTTGATCGTGGTGCTGAATGTTGCCACCTTCCGCACGATCCGCAGCGAATCGGAACTGCGTTCCCTGCTCAACATCCCCTGTCTCGGAACACTGCCCTTCTATCAAAAGAAGCAGCGCCGCAATTCTACCCGCACAGAGATCAACATCCTGAACGACGGGGAGAGTTCCGATTATGTGGAGGCCGTCCGTCTGGTGCGAACGCGTCTGGAGCGTCAGATGGAGGGCAAGCAGGTCCTGATGGTTACCAGCTCCATCTCGGGCGAAGGCAAATCCACCGTCGCGGCGAACCTGGCCATCTCCATGGCAAGGAAGGGCAAGCGTGTGACGCTGGTGGACTGCGACCTGCGAAATCCTACCATTGCCCAGATCTTCAACCTGAAAGAGGAGTACCCCGGCCTTGTCTCCATCCTGCGCGGCCAGAGCGAACTGAAGGATTCCCTGGTATCTGTTACGGACCACGGCAATCCTCTCGGACTCACCCTGCTGCCCGGCGGTCAGCGGGAGCCCCGCCTGGTGGAGATCCTCAGCAGCGAGAACATGAAAAACATCATTGCCACGCTGCGTGCAGAGGCGGACGTGGTGATCCTGGACACGCCGCCTTCCGCCATGCTGGTGGACGCCATGATGCTCGTCAAGCATGTGGATGCGATCGCCTATGTGGTCATGAGCGATTATGCCCGCCGCCGCTATATCTTCGAAGGCGTGGAGGAACTGAGCACTTCCGGCGCGCCGATCGTCGGCTGTATCCTGAACGGCGGCAGTGCCCACGGCGGACGTTACGGTTACTACGGCTATTACAGCTATCGGGGCAAGTACGGTTACGGCTCTTACGGATACGGAGCAAAAGCTTATAGCGCAAAGGCCTACGGAGAAGAGAAGAGCTCCAGGTCGGAGCACAGTTCATCCAGATCCGGTCACAGGTCTTCCCACAGGAGTAAGTCTAAGAGCGACTCGCAGAGCGAAAGCAAGAGCGAGTGAAGCAGATAAAGCAGTAAAACCGGGTGCAGCACAGCCTGTTCGGCGTGCGGCACCCGGTTTTTGCCGGTTATGGATTAATACTATTCTTCAATTAAAACAATTGATAATCCAAGAGCGGCCTGTAATACTCCGAATAGCATCTGCGGTTAAATCACAAATCGTATCGCAGAGCCT
>CACYLY010000020.1 GCA_902775355.1 Oscillospiraceae bacterium | reverse complement strand
GTGTCCGGGTGCTCTTCGCCTTGTCAAGGGCTTTCTTTCCATTTTATCCGGGTTTTTTTCAGATTATTCCGGCGCGGAAGCAGCAAGGGGGGGAGGGACCGGCCCCTCCCCCCAAGCTGTCGTCAAAACAGGTTCTTGTCATTCTGAGCGGAGGCGAAGCCATGACAGTCTCCGGGCTTCGCCCGCCCATTGATTCGGATTCTCGACTTTATTACAGCACGTGCACGGATTCCGGCTTGAAGACCAGTCGGCAGGCTTCGCCCACCTGATAGATCCGTTTGTTCTTGGGATTGGGCACCTCCAGCTTCACCAGGGTGTCCCCCACCATCACGTGATAGTTCTGATAGGAGCCCATGAAGCAGCTGAGCACCACCCGGCAGGGCAGGCCGCCTTCGTCGGCCAGGTTGGCGGCCTCGGGCCGCAGCACCAGGGTGTAGGTCTCGCCGGGGCGCATATCGTCCCTGGCGGGGACCCACAGGTGGGTGCCTTCCACGTCCAGGATCGCCCAGTTTTCCCGGTAGCCAAGCATTTCGCCCTTGAGGAAGTTGGCCTCGCCGATGAAGTCGGCCACAAATTCGTTCACCGGGTGATAGTAGATCTCCTGAGGCGTGCCCATCTGGGCCACCACGCCCTTGTTCATGATGATGATGTTGTCCGACAGGGCCATGGCCTCCGACTGGTCGTGGGTCACGTAGATGGCGGTGATGCCCACCTCCTGCTGGATGCGGCGGATCTCGGTGCGCATCACCACGCGCAGCTTGGCGTCCAGGTTCGAAAGAGGCTCGTCAAAGAGCAGCACCGAGGGCTCGATGACCAGGGCCCGGGCCAGGGCCACGCGCTGCTGCTGGCCGCCGGAGAGCTGGTTGGTCATGCGCCCCTCCATGCCGGTGAGCTCCACCAGATCCAGGATCCGCATGACCCGCTCCCGGATCTCCTCCCTGGGGACCTTGCGGAGCTTCAGTCCGTAGGCCACGTTGTCAAACACGTTGTAGTGGGGCAGCAGGGCGTAGCTCTGGAAGACCATGGCCGTGTCCCGCTTGTTGGGGGTCAGCGCGTTGATGGGCTCATCCCCCAGATAGATCTCGCCCTCGTCCGGACTCTCAAAGCCGGCGATCATGCGCAGGGTGGTGGTTTTGCCGCAGCCCGAGGGGCCCAGCAGGGTCACGAAGGAGCCGGGCTCGATGGTCAGCGAGGTGTCCTTGACCGCGTAGAATTCCTTCCCGGTTTTCGGATCCTTATAGATTTTGGAGATATGCTCCAGGCGAACGCCTTTTTTCACTTTTTCCATGGCTCAGTCCTCCTTGATCTTTCTGCTGGTACCGAAGTACTTGATGAAGAGATTCATCAGCAGCACGGCGCCGTAGGTGATGATGATAAGTATGGTGGCAAAGGCGCAGGCCAAACTGTAGGAGCCCTTCTCCGCGAACTCGTTGATCTGCACGGTGATGAGCAGAAACTGGGGCGTCACCAGCAGGATGATGGCGGAAATGGCAGTGATGCTGCGCACAAAGGCGGTCACCAGACCGGAGAGGAAGGAATCCTTGATCAGGGGCAGGGTCACGGTCATAAAGACCCGGAAGCTGTCCGCCCCCATGTCGTAGGCCGACTCCTCGATAGACTTGTCGATCTGGCGCAGAGCGGAGATGCCGCTGCGGGTGCCGGTGGGCAGGGAGCGCACTACAAACACGATGATCAGGATCAGGCCCGTGCCGTAGATCCCCTGGAGGATCCCGGTGTGAAACAGGCCGCCGGAAAAGCCGCGGATGTAGCCCACGCCCAGCACCGTGCCGGGCACGGCCATGGCCAGCATGGACACGGCCTCGATAAAGCCCTTGGCCTTGAATTTTCGCTTGACCACCAGATAGGAGATGATCATGCTCAGCAGCGCCGTGATGGGGGCTGCGATCAGGGACAGGATAAAGGAGTCCTTAAAGGCCTTGAAGCCGTGGTATCGGCTGAAGACCAGGCCGAACCACTTGCCGGTGAGGGGGAAGAACCGGTAGCCCCAGGTGGGGAAGAAGGCGCCGATGGGCACGCAGATATACATCAGGATCACGAAGGCGGCGCTCACGGCGCAGAAGATGGTGAGGGGGATCTTCACGCTCTTGTCCTCGATGAGCATCCTGGCCCGGGAGGCCTTGCCCGTCAGGGTAGCGGCCGTCTTGGCCTCCAGATAATACTTCTGCACCGCGAACATGAGCAGGGTGATGCACAGCAGCACCACGGCCATGGCGGCGGCGCCGGCCTTGTCGTAGGCGCCGGTGATCTGCAGGTAGATGGTGGTGGCCAAAGTATCGTAGGAGCCGCCGATGATCATGGGGTTGGCGAAGTCCGCGATGGACTCGATGAAGGTCACCAGGAACGCGTTGCCAAGGCCCGGCAGCAGCAGAGGCAGGGTGACGTTCGCGAAGACCCGCCAGCGGCTGGCGCCCATATCCCGGGCCGCCTCCTCCAGGGAGGGGTCGATGTTCTTCAGCAGGCCCTTGAGCATCATGTAGCACACTGGGAAGAAGGTCAGGGTCTGGACGATGACGATGCCCCAGTAGCCGTAGACGCTGTTGTCATAGATCCCCAGCAGGAAACGGGTGATGATGCCCGCCTTGCCGAAGAGCATGATCATGGACAGGCTCAGCACGAAGGGAGGCGAGACCACAGGCAGCATGGACACCACCTTGAACAGGCCCCCCACGAACCTGTTCATGCGGACATAGACCTCCACATAGGCGAAAAGCAGGCCCACCAGGGTGGACAGGATGCCCACCACGAAGCCGATCTTCAGGGTGTTGGTAATGGCGCGGGTAAAGTTGGGCAGGTCAAAGATCCGCTTGAACACGCCAAAGCCGAATCCGCCGTCGCCCACGAAACTATCCACCAGCAGGATCGCCAGCGGGTAGAGAATAAACAAAGTCAAAAACGCGATCAGCACCACGATGGTCGTGATCATGATGGGATCGGCCATCAGTTTTTTCCGATCCAGCGCGGCGCCCTGGCCTCTTGCCATAGTTTTCTCCCCTTTCTTCTCATGTCTGTGAAAGGATTATAAAAATCGGATGGCGGGAAGAGACCCGCCATCCTTCAGGCTGTAGACAAAGCCCAATGACAGCGTATCGACACGCATGGGGGGATTGTGAAGGGGGGAGGGTATGCCCCCCTTCACGTTCAATCCTGCAAAAATGGAAATTTTTCGGAAGTTTCCATTTTTGCCTCTCAAGCTGTCGACAGCTTGAGAGGATGGCGGGAGGGTTCCCGCCATCCTTGCGGTGCAAAGGATTACTCAGTCTTGAAACGGTCGGCGCCGGTGTCCGCACCGGAGGCGGCGATGGCGGTCATGACCTCTTCGATGTAGGTCTTGATGTTCTTGGTGGCGTCCTCGAAGTCATAATCCATGACGTTCTCGGGATCCAGGCCGAACTGGGCGGCAGCCTCGGGCTGCTTGGCATTGTCGATAACCAGGAACTGGTAGGAGCCATTCTGCTGGCCCAGCTCCACGCACTCGGGGCTCAGGGCGTACTCGATCCAGAGCTTGGCGGCGTTGGGATGGGCAGCGCCCTTGAAGATGGCGGTGGCGCCGATCTCAAAGGAGGTGCCGGTGGAGGGGATGATCAGGGCGATGTTGGCATAGCCGTTGTCCAGGATCTGGGTGATGCCGTCATGCAGGAAGCCGATGCCGATGACGCACTCGCCGGTGCCCACGTTCTTGGACGGGCCGGAGCCGGACTTGGTGTAGACCTCGATGTTCTTGTCCAGGTCTACCAGATACTGGATGCCTTCATCGTGGCCGTACTTCTGGATCATGGTGTTGATGACCAGCTTGGCGGTGCCGGCGGTGTTGTAGTTGGACAGCCAGATCAGGCCCTGATACTCGGGCTTGAGCAGATCCTGCCAATCCTGGGGAGCCTCCAGGCCCAGACGGGTCAGCTCGTCAGTGTTCACCATGAAGCCCAGGATGCCCTTGTAGATGCCGAACCACATGTTCTCGGGGTGCTTGTACATGGCGTTGGTCAGGTGAGAAGCGTTGACAGCCTCATAGGGCTCCAGCAGGCCTTCGGCCGCGACCACGTTGTAGGGGTCGGTGGTGCCGCCGAACCAGACGTCAGCGGAGGGATTGCCGTTCTCTTCCTCGATCTTGGCCTGGACCTCGCCGGTGGACAGGCGCTGATAGGTGGTCTTGATGCCGTAGAGCTCCTCAAAGTGAGCGCAGGCGGCGGCCAGGTACTCCTCCTCGCAGGAGCCGTACACCACCAGCTCGCCCTCAGCCTGGGCGGCCTTGACCAGCTCCTGGAACTGGTCCGTCTCCTGGTTCTGCTCGGCGGCAGGCTCGTTGTTGGTCTCGGCAGGCTTGGTCTCGGCAGGCTCGGTCTCGCCGCAGGCAGCCAGCGCAAAGATCATGGCAAGCGCCAGAAGCAATGCAAGTAGCTTTTTCATGTTTTTCCTCCTTCATGTTCTCCTCCCCGGCAGAGTTCGGAGAGGGCTATGTTTTCCCGACGCTCTCGCGTCTTATATATTATACTCCTGCACCCTATCCATGTCCAGAAAGGCGCTTCAAAAATTTTAAGTGGGAATAGCCAAAATTACAGAGCCCGTTTTGTGGAAAAACGCAAAACCGCCCCGTGATCCGGGGCGGTTTCAGGATGGCTTTGCTCAGTAGTTCTCGTTGGGAGCGCCCTCGGCGTGCTCCAGCTCCATGGCCAGCTTCACGATGCGGCTGGTGCCCAGACGCTCGGCGCCCAGGTTGATGAAGTCCTCGGCGTCCTGCAGGGAGCTGATGCCGCCGGCGGCCTTGACCTTGACCTCGGGGGCCACGTTTGCCCGCAGCAGGGCCACGTCCTCTCGGGTGGCGCCGCCCTTGGAGAAGCCGGTGGAGGTCTTGATGAAATCGCAGCCGCAGGCGCTGACGATCTTGCACAGGCGGATCTTCTCCTCCTCGGTGAGCAGGCAGCACTCGATGATGACCTTCAGGATCTTGCCCCGGGTAGCCTCGCGAACGGCGGCGATATCCTTGGCCACGTCCTCCCAGCTGCCGTCCTTGACCATGGAGACGTTGATGACCATGTCGATCTCATCGGCGCCGTTTTCGATGGCGTTTTTCGCTTCAAAGGCTTTGACGGCGGAGGTGCTGTACCCGTTGGGGAAACCGATGACGGTGCAGAGCTTCAGGGCGTCGCCCACATAGCGCTTGGCGCCGGGGATGTGGCAGGCGGGGATGCAAACGCTGGCGCAGTGGTACTTGATGGCCTGGTCGCAGAGTCTGCGGATCTCGTCGCTGGTGCAGTCCACCCGCAGCAGGGTATGGTCGCATTTTTCAAGAATGTCTTTTATTTCCATGATATACGCTCCTTTGTCAAGTGTTGTCTCTATTATACAGGCTTCTCTCCGCATATTCAAGCCCCAGTCCCTCATACAGTGGAGGGAAAACAATACGGAACAAGGACGGACGGCCATGGAAGCATTTTCCGAAACAAATCTGGTACGGCTCTGCGGCAGGATCGCCGGCAGACCGCTCTATTCCCACAGCTCCCGGGGGAGGGATTTCCACACCCTTCCCCTGGCGGTGCGGCGGCTCTCCGGGGCGGAGGACCGGCTGAACCTGATCCTTCGGCCGGAGCAGCTGAGAAGCGCGGTCCTCGGGGAGGAGGAGAGGCTGCTGGTCACCGGAGAGCTTCGCAGCTTCAACAGTCACAGAGCGGAGGGCCCCCGGCTGGTGCTCACGGTCTTTGTGCGGGATCTGCGCTTTTCCGACGAGGAGGAGCAGAACCTGGTCCGGCTGCGGGGTGCTCTCTGCCGGGAGCCCCGGCTGCGGCGGACGCCTCTGGGCCGGGAGATCACGGACCTGATGCTGGCGGTGAACCGCTCCTACGGGAAGGCGGACTATCTGCCCTGCATCTGCTGGGGCGCCCTGGCCCGGCAGGCCGCCCTCTGGACCACGGGGCAGCGGCTGCGCCTGGAGGGGCGGCTGCAGAGCCGGGAGTATTTGAAGATCACCGACAGCGGTCCGGAAAAGCGCACAGCCTTTGAAGTCTCCGCCATGGAGATCGAAGAAGATCGCCCGGACACTACTTTTGTCGAAGCCCTTGACTGGGGCAGATAAAGGCGTTATGTTAACCATCGGAGGTGATCCGATGGAGAAACCTGTGGCGCCGGAGCGGGCCGACCGTCGGCGGGCCCTGATCCTGCTGGCAGCCCTGGTCCTGCTGCTGGCGGCGAATCTGCGGCCGTCCTACAGCGTGACGGTGGCGGGCGCGCAGCTGCCGGGCCGCTACGGCCTGCGGCAGACGGAGCGCTGCGCCGCCCTGGCCCGGGAGACGGCGGAGGAGATCCTGGGCCGGGAGCCTCTGCTGCCGGAGCCGGAGCTGCATCTGCGCCTGTCCCTGGGCGGGGCGGACGGGGACGACGCCCGGCTGACGGACGCGCTGCTGCGCGCCACCCCCGGCGTGGCGGTGGCGGAGGAGGTGCGCGTCAACGGGATCCGTCTCGGCACCGTGGCGGACGGGCAGACTCTGGTCCGGGCGCTGGAGCGCTCCATCCGCGGGCAGATGCCCCTGGCGGCGGTGTCCTACAGCATCAGCGGGCAGCTGGAGCTACGGCGGGTCTACACCCGGGCGGACAGCTGCACCCCGGACAGCGACATGATCCTGCTCATCACCGGCATGGCCCCGGTGGTCTATGTGGACGCAAACGGCAAACTGGCGTAGGGCGATTCGGAATTCGGAGTTCGGAATTTGGAATTTGGAGTTCCGCGCAAACGCCCGCCCCGCGCCCGTCGTCCCGCGCCCGTCGTCCCGCGCCGCTGCCCGTCCCTCACCCGTAGGGGCGACCTTTGGTCGCCCGCCGATCCGCGCCGGCGTCGGGTCCTCCTCTGTAGGGGCCGACGCCCTCGGCGGCCCGCCGACACGTACCAACGTCCCGACTACGCCGTAGGGGAGGGGCTTGCCCCTCCCGCCGTCCCGCGCGCGACCAGCGGTCGGAGTCAATGGCCCCCTTGCCTAAAGGGGGCTGTCGCGGCGCGTCTCACGCAAGCGCCGTGACTGGGGGATATCCACCTCCGCGCCAAGGCCCGTCCCTCACCCGTAGGGGCCGACGCCCTCGGCGGCCCTGAACACTGGAAACCAGAAAACACAGGGCTGTCGAGGACGCCAGCCCCTACACGAGCCGCCCGCCCGCCGTTGCTCCCCGTGTGCATGATCCGTGGAGCGATCAAGGGATCGCTCCCTACGCGGGTTGCCCGGCCCGCGTCCGTAGAGGCGACCGACCGTCGCCCGCCGATCTGTGCCCACGCCCGCCCCGCACCGTAGGGGCGCTTCACGAAGCGCCCGCCGATCCGCGCCCCGCATGTCTTCCGCCGTAGGGGTCTCGGTTTGCCCGACGAGAATCGAACGATTCTGCAGGATGCGGGAACGCCGACCGATGGTCGGCGCTACGGGGGAAAAGACCCTTCCGCCTCGCCCTGCGAAAACGAGACCGGAGCGTGTCGAAGACGACACGCTCCGGTCTCGTTTGCTTCTTTTGTTCTCACAATTCCGAATTCCGAACTCCGAATCCCGCATTCTCCAGCAGCTTCTCCACCCCGGTCTCGCTGAACACGGCGAGGCCGTTTTGCTTCAGCAGCTCCGCCGCGACTCCCTCGCCGGGGATGATCCTTCCGCTGAAGCTGCCGTCGTAGATGACGCCGCTGCCGCAGGAGGGGCTGCGCTCTTTCAAGAGGGCCAGACGGCAGCCCTCGCGCCGGGCCGTCTCCAGGGCCGATTCCGCGCCCCGGCGGAAGGGCTCGGTCACGTCCTCCCCTTCCCGGTTCAGCACCCGCTCTCCCCGCCGTTCGCTGGGGATCCGGGGCGTGGGCAGGCCTCCGTCCCGCTCCGGGCAGACGGGAACCAGACGGAAGCGGCGCTCCAGAGCGGCCAGGGTCTCTTTCGGCAGGGCGTTGTTCCCGCCGCTGTATTTGCAGTTTTCGCCCAGCAGACAGGCGCTGATCAAAAGCGCTTCCATCGCCTATTTCTTCCTCCGAAACACCAGCCCCAGGGCAGCGCCGCAGAGCCCGCCGATCACATGGGTCAGCTGGGACACATTATCCTGCTTGGTCAGCCCGTCCAGGATCTCGCCGCCCAGGTAGAGCAGCAGCACCAGGATCAGGGTCAGGGGCAGCTTGCCCTCCTTCATGCCCGCCAGGGAAGACATTACGATCATCATGAACACGACGCCTGAGGCGCCCAGCAGCGCGGTATGCGGGAAGAGCAGGCATTGGACCAGACCGGAAACCAGCGCCGTCGCCCCGATGGCCAGCAGCAGATTGCGGCTGCCGTATTTTTCCTCCAGAGGCGGGCCGACCACCAGGATCAGCATCATATTGCCCATAAAGTGGGCATAGCCCGCGTGGCCCAGTACGTGGAGAAACACGCGCAGCCAGCTCAGCGGGTCCCGCAGCGGGGCGCGATAGACGCTGAAGAGCAGGCTGTTGCTCTTTCCGCCGGTGATCCAGTTCAGGATCAGGGCCAGCAGGGAGGCCAGGGCAAAGCTGAGCACCACGGGAGCGTTGTAGCTCAGGCGAAGCTTCTTCATGTCAGCGCCTCCAGCGCCCGATCATAATGGGCCTTGGTACGTCCGTCAAAGCAGACCATCCGCACCCGCCGGATCTGGGGATGCTCCCGCAGGAAGGCTGCGATGGTGCCGATGGCGATGGGCGCGGCCTTCTCAAGCGGGAAACTGTAGACCCCGGTGCTGATGGAGGGGAAGTCCACGGTCTCGCAGTGGTATTCCGCCGCCAGCTCCAGGCAGGAGCGGTAGCAGGAGGCCAGCAGCTCCTCCTCCCCGCGGCGGCCGCCGCGCCAGATGGGGCCGGGGGTGTGGATCACATACTTTGCCGGGAGCCGGTAGCCCTTGGTGATCTTGGCCTTGCCGGTCTCGCAGCCGTTGAGCGTGCGGCATTCCGCCAGCAGCTCCGGGCCGGCTGCCCGGTGGATGGCCCCGTCCACCCCGCCGCCGCCCAGAAGAGAGCAGTTGGCGGCGTTGACGATGGCGTCCACGGCCTGTCTGGTGATATCTCCCTGAATGATCTCAATGTTCGGCATAGTCGTTTCCTCCCGCGATCGTATCTTTTCTACTTCGAACTGCGAACTACGAACTGCGAACTCACGCCAGCTCGATCCGGACGCCCTCGTCGCCGGCGCTGAGGCGGATCTCCTTCACGTCCCGGCCCCGCTCGGCGATGATCCGGGCGGCGATGGTGTCCTCGATCTCCTTCTGGATCAGGCGGCGCAGGTTCCGGGCCCCGTAGGTGACGGAAAAGCCCTTCTTCACCAGATAGTCCTTCAGGCTCTCCTCCCAGCGCAGCTCGATGCCCTTCTCTCCCATCACGTCTCTGAGCTCGGTGAGCATCAGCTCCGTGATGCCCCGGAAATTCTCCTCCGTGAGCTGGTTGAAGCAGACCACCTCGTCCACCCGGTTGATGAATTCCGGCCGCAGAAACTCGTTCAGGGCCTTCATGGCCTTCTCCCGGCTCATGTCCGAGAGGGTGCCGCCGAAGCCCACGCTGCCGGTCTTGTTGCCGGAGCCGGCGTTGGTGGTCATGATGATGATGGTGTTTTCAAAGTTCACATTGCGGCCCTGGGCGTCGGTAATGCGGCCGTCGTCCAGGATCTGCAGCAGGATGTTCATCACGTCGGGGTGGGCCTTCTCGATCTCGTCGAAGAGCACCACGCTGTACGGCCGGCGGCGGATCTTCTCGGTGAGCTGCCCCGCCTCGTCATAGCCCACATAGCCCGGGGGCGAGCCGATGATGCGGGAGACGGAGAACTTCTCCATAAACTCCGACATATCCAGGCGGATCAGGCTCTCGGGGTTGGAGAACATGTCTGCGGCCAGGCGCTTGACCAGCTCTGTCTT
The DNA here is from genome assembly GCA_902775355.1 of Oscillospiraceae bacterium. Classification (GTDB taxonomy): domain Bacteria; phylum Bacillota; class Clostridia; order Oscillospirales; family Oscillospiraceae; genus Limivicinus. The sequence continues at coordinate 66,847 of CACYLY010000020.1, read as the reverse complement.
GCCCACGCCGGTGGGGCCGACAAAGATGAAGCTCACAGGCTTGCGCTTGACCTTCAGGCCCACCCGGCTGCGGCGAATGGCGGCGCAGACCGCGTTCACCGCCTCATCCTGGCCGATGATGTGCTCCTTCAGGCGCAGGTCCAGGTTGGCCAGCCGCTCCAGCTCGTCCTCCTTGATGCTGGAGGCGGGGATCTTGGTCCAGAGCTCGATGATCCGGGCCAGATTGTCCACCGTGAGGGCGGGCTTGCCCAGCGCGTCCAGCTCTCTCAGCTCCTGCTGGCGCTGCATCTCCCTGCTGCGCAGCTGGGCGATGCGGGCGTAGCGCTGATCCAGCTTCTCCGGGTCGGTCTCGCTGGTGTCGCTCATCAGGGCCTCCCGCTCGAAGCGGATATTCTCCAGGTCCCGCTGGGCGATCATGCGCTTTTTGATGTTCTCGTCCTTCAGGTTCACGTCGGAGCAGGCCTCGTCGATCAGGTCGATGGCCTTGTCCGGCAGGAAACGGTCGGTGATATAGCGCTCGGAGAGCAGCACCGCCTGGCGGCACATCTCCTCGGAGATGCGCACCCCGTGATAGTCCTCATAGTAATGGGCGATGCCCTTCATGATCTCGATGCTGTCTGCAATGGAGGGCTCGGCCACGGTCACCGGCTGGAAGCGGCGCTCCAGGGCGGCGTCCTTCTCAATGTGCTTGCGGTACTCGGTGAAGGTGGTGGCGCCGATGACCTGGATCTCGCCCCGGCTCAGGGCGGGCTTGAGGATGTTGGCGGCGTTCATGCTGCCCTCGGCGTCGCCGGCGCCCACGATGTTGTGCACCTCGTCGATGACCAGGATGATGTTGCCCTCCTTGCGGATCTCCTCAATGAGGCCCTTCATCCGGCTCTCGAACTGGCCGCGGAACTGGGTGCCCGCCACCAAGGCCGTCAGATCCAGCAGGAAAACCCGCTTGTTCTGCAGCTTATAGGGCACATTGCCCATGGCGATGCGCTGGGCCAGACCCTCGGCAATGGCGGTTTTGCCCACGCCGGGCTCGCCGATGAGGCAGGGGTTGTTCTTCTGCCGCCGGTTCAGGATCTGGATCACCCGCTCCAGCTCCTCCGCCCGGCCCACCATGGCGTCCAGCTTGCCCTGGGCGGCCCGCTCGGTCAGGTCGATGCAGTAGTTGTTCAGGAACTTGTGCTTGGTCGGACGGCTGGGCTGGCCGGGCTGGCCCTGAGGCCGGGAAGGCTGCTCCTCCCGGTTGTTCTGGCCGTTATTCTGGGCCGCCGGGCCGCCGAAAAGCCGGCTGAGGAAGGGGAAGGTGGCAGTCTTGCCGTCGTCCTCGTCGTCCCCCCCGTCGGCGTTATCCATATTCAGCAGCTCCTCGGCGCCGTTGAGGGCATTGGTCATGTCTCCGGCCAGGCCTTCCAGATCCTCGTCGGACAGGCCCATCTTGTTGATGATATCGTCCACGGGCTTGATATGCAGCTCCCGGGCGCACTTGAGGCACAGGCCCTCGTTTTTGGACTGGCCGTTTTCCAGTTTGGTGATGAAGATCACCGCCACGTTTTTTCCGCAGCGGGAGCAAAGCGTCGGTTTCATAAAATCCCTCCTTGGGAGAAGTAATCGATACGGAAAAAGCAAGGGCGTTCCCCGGTCCTTCGGGACGCCCCGCTATCCGAAATGCTCAAAGCTCAAATCTCACAGTTCACAGCAGGCCGCTGGTCAGGAACTTGATCTGCAGGAAAAACTGGGCCAGGGTGGTGGTCGCCAGCGTGTCCTTGCCGATGATGATGCCCAGAAAGCTCAGGACCCAGCACAGCAGGACGCAGTACATAAAGCCCTTCACAAAGCCCAGCACGGCGCCGCCGATCTCGTCCAGCAGCTCCAGATTGGGCAGGCGGAAGGAGAGGTTGCCGATGTTGCCGATGGCCACCAGCAGGATCAGGATCAGCAGAAAGGCCACCACCAGGCCGCCCACAAAGCTGCCGGTGTCGCACAGCTGGGCGACCACCGCGTCGGTCATGCCGACGCCGCTGCGGTCTGCCTGCTCCACGGCCTTGGCGGCCATCTCCTCGGCCCGGTCCTGGTAAATGCCCGCGATCTTCATGCACTCCACCGCGTAGTCATAGCGCAGGGAGCTGTCCCGGGCCAGAATGTCCTCCAGGGACAGGTCCGTGTAGCCGTAGCCCATGCGTTCCAGCACCTCGTCCCGGTTCTTCTGGGAGTCGATGGCGCCGTCCACAAAGGGCTCCAGCACGGGGACCACCTCGTGGGAATAGGCCGAGGACAACAGGCTGCCTCCGAAAAGGGCAATGACCACCGCGAGGATCCCCGCGATGCCCGCGATCAGGCCCTTGCGGTACCCGGTCCAGGTACACAGGGCCACGATCAGCAGCAGAACGATATCCAAAATCAAACGAATCATAGTAAAGCTTCCCTTCTCACAATGGGACTGGGAGGTGAACGGTCTTTCCGGCTTTTCAGCCCCGCCGGGGGGAGGCGGAGCCGTCTCTGGACTGACCCAATATGCATTATACCATGCTTTTGTGAACAAATAAACCTAAGATTTCTGAAGATGGCCCCTTATCGCTCCATCATTTCGCCCACGGCGCCCTCGTACCAGATCCGGTTCAGGTACAGGCCTTGGGGCGGCATGGTGGGGCCGGTGAGCCGCCGGTCGCCCTTTTCCAGCAGGGCCGGGATCTCCTCCGGCAGGAGCTTTCCGTAGCTGGCGTAGACCATGGTGCCCACCATGGCCCGGCACATGTTGTAGAGAAAGCCGTCGGCGCAGATGGAGATCGTGATCAGATCCCCCTCCTTCTCCGCCCGGCACCAGTAGACCGTGCGCACGGTGGTCTTGGTCTCGGTGCCCAGGGAGCGCACCGCCCGGAAATCGTGGGTGCCCTCGAAGGCCCGGGCGGCCTGCTGCATCAGGCCCAGATCCAGGCGCTGGGGGTAGAAGCAGGCCCGCTTCTGCAGGAAGGGATCCGGCACGGGACTGTTCAGGATCTTGTAGACGTACTCCTTTTTCAGGCAGGAGCCGATGGCGTTGAAATCCTCGGCTGCCTCCACCGCGTCGGACACGGAGATGTCTCCCGGCAGGCGGGAGTTCACCGCCAGGGGGAAGCGCTCGATGGGGATGCGGCAGTCGGTGCGGAAGTTGGCGCAGTAGCGCAGGGCGTGGACCCCCGCGTCGGTGCGGCCGCAGCCCACGGTCTTTACCGGGTGGCCGCAGATCTTCGTCAGGGCGCCCTCCAGGGTCTCTGCCACGCTGATCTCGTTTTTCTGCACCTGCCAGCCGTGATAGGCGCTGCCGTCGTAGCTCAGGCGCAAGGCAATGTTTCTCATAGGCGTCACAGTCCGAAATGCTTCAGCACGAACATCCCCGCCACCAGGACCGCGCCCAGCAGCAGGGCCCAGAGGTCCCGGGGGGCGAAGTGCAGCTGCTTCATGCGGGTGCGCCCGCTGCCGCCGTGGTAGCAGCGGCTCTCCATGGCCACGGCCAGCTCGTCGGCCCGGCGGAAGGAGCTGACGAACAGCGGCACCAGAATGGGCAGCAGGGCCTTGGCCCGCTGCAGCAGGTTGCCGTTTTCAAAGTCCGCGCCACGGGCCTTCTGGGCGGACATGATCTTGTCCGTCTCCTCGATCAGCGTGGGGATGAAGCGCAGGGCCATGGACATCATCATGGTGATCTCGTGGATGGGCAGGCCGATCTTCTTCAGGGGGCTCAGCAGCCGCTCCATGCCGTCGGTAAGGGCCATGGGGCTGGTGGTATAGGTCAGCAGGAAGGTGCCGGCGATGAGCAGGATGATGCGCAGGATCATCTGCGCCCCGCGGGCCGCGCCCTCCCAGGTGATGGGCCAGCCGGGCAGGACCGGGGTGCCGTCGGTATAGAAGAGGTTCAGGGCAGCGGTAAAGACAATGATGAAGATCATGGGCTTCAGGCCCTTGAAGATGTTTTTCGGCGAGATGTGGGAAGCCGCCATGCTGGCGGCGGTCACCAGCACCATCACCCCGTAGCCCACCCAGCCCTTGGCGGTAAAGAGGGCCACGATGAAGAAGATCAGCAGCAGGATCTTGGTCCGGGGGTCCAGGCGGTGGACCACGGTGTTGCCCGGGAAGTACTGGCCCAGGGTCACGTCCTTCAGCATGCGCCCACCCCCTTCAGCGCCTGCATCAGCTGGGCGTGGGTATAGATGGAGCCGGCGATCGGCAGGCCCTTCTCCCGCAGGGCCATGGCCAGGGCCGTGGATTGGGGCACGTTCAGGCCGATCTCCACCAGCCTCTCGGGCTGGGCGAAGATCTGCTCCGGGGTCCCGTCCATGGCGACGGCGCCGTGGTTGAAGACGATGAGCCGCTCCGTGAGCCGGGCGGCGTCGTCCATATTATGGCTGACGATGATCACGGTGGCGCCGCTCTCCCGCCGGTAGCGGCAGATGTTGTCCATGATCTGGCGGCAGCCCGCCGGGTCCAGACCGGCGGTGGGCTCGTCCAGGATCAGGACGCCGGGCCGCATGGCGATAACGCCGGCGATGGCGATGCGCCGCTTCTGACCGCCGGAGAGCTCCAGGGGCGAGCGCTGGAGAAGCTCCTCCTCCACGCCCACGAAGCCGCAGGCCTCGCGGACCCGCTGCTCGATCTCCTCCTTGCCCAGGCCCATGTTTTTGGGGCCGAAGGCGATGTCGGCGAAGACCGTCTCCTCGAAGAGCTGATACTCCGGGTACTGGAACACCAGGCCCACCTTGTTTTTCACGGCCCGGCGGCTCTTTTTGTCCTTGTTGATATCCTCCCCGTCCACGTACACCGTGCCGGAGCTGGGCTTCAGCAGGGCGTTCAGGTGCTGGATGAAGGTGGACTTGCCGGAGCCGGTGTGGCCCAGCAGGCCTACGAACTGGCCCGAGGGGATGGACAGGCTGATATTCTCAATGGCTGTTTTCTCAAAGGGGGTCCCTGCGCTGTACACATGCGTCAGAGCCTCCACGCGGATTTCAGACATAGATGTTCTCCAAATACGAAATGGGAATCAACGCAGCTTTTCTGCGATCAGGGCGGCGCAGCTCTCCGTGTCCAGGGTCTCGGTGGGCAGGCCCAGCTCGTGGAGCACCCGGGTGGTCTCGGGCACGTCCAGGCCCTCCCGCTCCATGAGCTCCACCTGGGAAAAGACCTCCGCCGGGCTGCCGTCGGCCACAATCGCACCGTTGGACATGACCACGAGCCGGTCGGCGCCGATGCACTCCTCCATGTGGTGGGTGATGAGCACCACGGTCATGCCCTTCTCCCGGCAGAGCCGGGTGACGGTCTGGATGACCTCCAGCCGCCCCTGGGGGTCCAGCATGGCGGTGGGCTCGTCCAGCACCAGGACCTCCGGCTCCATGGCCAGGACCCCGGCGATGGCCACCCGCTGCTTCTGGCCGCCGGAGAGCAGATGAGGCGCGTGCATGCGGAATTCATACATGCCCACCTGCCTGAGGGCGGCGTCCACCCGCTGCCGGATCTCCTCCGAGGGCACGCCCAGGTTTTCCGGGGCGAAGGCCACATCGTCCTCCACCACGTTGGCGACGATCTGGTTGTCCGGATTCTGGAAGACCATGCCCACCCTGCGGCGGATGTCCAGCAGCTTTGTCTCGTCGGCGGTGTCCAGCTCCCGGACGAAGACCTTGCCGGAGGAGGGCAGCAGGATGGCGTTCATGTGCTTGGCCAGGGTGGACTTGCCGGAGCCGTTGTGGCCCAGCACGGCCACAAAGCTGCCCGGCGCAATGCTCAGATCCACGCCGCAGAGGATCTCCCGCTCCCCCTCGGGGTAGGTGAAATGTACGTTTTCAAAACGAATGATCGGATCCATGGATTCTGTTCCTTTGTCACAGAAATGAAGACGCTGCGCTAATGAGGAAATGAAGACGCTGCGCTGATGAAGAAATTATGGTATCGCCTTTGGCGATGGATCGAGATTCCCCCTATTCCCCAGTGTGCGCACTGGGGACTTCCCCCAAAGGGGGAAGCATGGTCGCCTCTTGGCCCTATCCTGAAAAGCGCCCAACTGCTCTCTTGGCTCCCCCTACGGGGGAGCTGTCTGCGAAGCAGACTGAAGGGGGATAGCGCGATACGATACAGGCCGCCTTGCGGTGCCCGAAAAACGCTTCGGGCTTTCGCTTTTCCTCGCGTTTTTCGACCGCTGCGGAGAAAGCTGCCTTCCTTCCTCTGCCACCGGCAGCGGAAGTCAGCTTTCCCAGCGGCAGCTGGCCCCGCAGGGCAGGTACAGTCCGCTGTCGGTAACGGGCAGGGCCAGCTCCCGGCTCTCGGAGCGGCCGCCGTATTTCTTGGTGAAGATGCTCTCGGTCACATAGCTGAGCACCGAGGGGGAAAGCCCCGTGGTGTAGGAATTGATGAGCACGAAAAGGGGCTCCTCGCTGAGCACTCCGGCGCAGAGGGACACAAAGGGCCAGAGGTTCTGCTCCGTAGGAGGGCGGGTCCATGATGATGGCGTCGTAGCGCTTGCCCCGGCGGATCTCCCGCTCCACGAACTTGGCGCAGTCGTCCACGATCCAGCGGATGGGCGCCTCGGCCAGGCCGGAGGCGGCGGCGTTTTCCTTGCCCCAGGCCACCATGCCCTTGGCCGCGTCCACGTGGCAGACCTCTGCCCCGGCCTTGGCGCAGGCCACGGTGGCGGCGCCGGTGTAGGCAAAGAGGTTCAGCACCCGGATGGGTCGGCCCGCCCCGCGGATCTTCGCCATGGCCCAGTCCCAGTTGGCGGCCTGCTCGGGGAAGAGGCCGGTGTGCTTGAAGTTCATGGGCTTGACGTGAAAGCGCAGCTCCTTGTAGCGGATGGTCCACTCCGCGGGCAGCTTCCCCTTGTCCCAGCTGCCGCCGCCGCTCTCGCTGCGGCGATAGCGGGCGTCCCGATCATTCCAGTGGGGGTTTTTCCGGGGCGTGTCCCAGATGGCCTGGGGGTCCGGGCGGACCAGATAATAGTCCCCCCAGCGCTCCAGCTTTTCTCCTTTTGAGCAGTCCAGGACTTCAAAATCCTGCCAAGCATCAGCGATCCACATGCTTTTCTCCCGTTCGGCCGCGGCCTTTCCTGCCGGGCCCACAATAATTCATGGTATTGTACCATCAAAACGGCGGGAGGTCAACAGGATTCTTCCCCGCTCCCAGGGTTTCCTTTTTCCCCGCCCCCGCAGGGGTGGCCGACCGTCGCCCGCGCTCTTGCCTCCCCCTCCGGGGGAATTGCGGCTTCGCGCTGCCGGTGACAGAAAAAGCGAAGCCGCAATTACCGCAGCGGTCGGAAAAATGGAGCAAGCGAACGCGCGAACATTTTTCCGGGTACCGCAAGGCGGACGGTGTCATCTGCCGATCCCCCGCGAGGCGGATGACGGAAGGGGTCCTCCGTCCCGTCCTTGCCGTACGGGCGCTTTACGAAGCGCCCGACAAATACGCGGCGACGTGTTGTCTGCGGAGCGATCAGGGGATCGCTCCCTACTCACATTGTATTGTGAATCCCTCTCAATCAAGGTAATCTAAGTGCTGGACGCAGCGTACATCGTCACAGTTGACTACATATACGCTGCCGTTCAGTTTTCGCATAAGGGAGTACTCAGCAAGCTTTTCAAGTGTTCCTTGAAGGTGCTTGTGATGCTTTCATCATAGCCATCACTATACATCTCGCTGATATCACTTTCACTTTGCGGGATCGTGATAACTTTCAGCGCAGCTTTTTCCTTTTCCCCGAGCACATCCCGCTCGATTTCATAGACCGCGCCAAATCTTCCGCGCCCAATGAGGCGCACGGTTTCCCACCCGGGCCATGCGGCTTTCCTATCGATCTCCGGCATATTGTTTCTCCTTTTCTCTCGATCCGCACGACGATGTGCGCTTTGGGTTTCGGCATCAAGGTCTTCGGTTTCGTATACTAAATCAGCGTTTCTGTTTCCTTCTCATTTTCGTTTGCTCCCTAATGGTTTGCGCCAAAATGGACAGCAGCATCAACGTCCTCGAATGCATATGCAATGCTGCTCCATTGTCCTTCAGTCCCGCCATAGTAAATATCCCTTAACGCTGAACACCCATAAAATGCACTCCGCCCGATGTTCGTAACGCTGTTTGGGATGTTCACGCTTGTTAGGCCGTTGCAGCCATTAAACGCATAGTCTCCGATGCTCGTCACGCTGTCAGGGATACTCACGCTTGTTAAGCGATAACAACTGCTAAATGCAAACCTCCCAATACTCGTCACGCTGCCCGGAATACTCAAACTTGTTAGGCCGGTGCAGCCATTAAACGCATAGTCTCCGATGCTCGTCACGCCGTCAGGGATGCTCACGCTTGTTAAGCCATGGCAACCATAAAACGCATAACCCCCGATGCTCGTCACGCCGTCAGGGATGCTCACGCTTGTTAGGCCGGTGCAGCCATAAAACGCACCCCGCCCGATGCTCGTCACGCTGTCAGGGATGCTAATACTTGTCAGGTCGGTACAGCCATAAAACGCATCATTCCCAATGCTCGTCACGCTGTCAGGGATGCTAATACTTGTCAGGTCGGTACAGCCATAAAACGCATCATTCCCAATGCTCGTCACGCCGTCAGGGATGCTCACGCTTGTCAGGCCGGTGCACTCGCAAAACGCACCGTCCCCGATGCTCGTCACACTGTCCGGGATGCTCACGCTTGTCAGGCCGGTACAACCATGAAATGCACTCCGCCCGATGTTCGTCACGCTGTTTGGGATGTTCACACTTGTTAGGCCGGTGCAACCCCAAAACGCACCCCATCCGATGCTCGTCACGCTGTTTGGAATTCTCACACTGGTTAGACCGGTACATCCACAAAATGCACTCCGCCCGATGTTCGTAACACTGTTTGGGATGCTCACGCTTGTCAGGTCGGTGCAGCCATAAAACGCATATTCCCCTATGCTCGTGATTCCTTCTTCTATTTCAACGCGGACGATTTTGTCTCTTTGGCTATACCATGGCGCCAAACCCGATGAAGAATAGTTTTCCATGTCCCCCGTTCCCCGGATTTTCAGGACGCCATCCTCCACGCTCCAGTCCCAGGCGCTCTCCATCCAGGGGCTAAGTTCCGCATCCTTCGCATTCGCTGCTGCATTCTCCGCAGGTGTCTTTTCCGCTTTCTTGGGGAGCAAGACGATCAGCAGGATCGCCGCCAGCGCGAGAATGCCGCCGATGAGCCCAAGTACCGGGCTCTTTTTCCCGCTCTTCTCTGTTTCAACCGGAGCGGGCTTGTTCGTCTTCCGTTCAGGTTTGGTCGGTTTGGGCGAAGAGAACACCCCAACCGTGGCATCCTCCTCCGGGATCGACATATCGCCGCGGGCATCGCCCCCTACGGACGCAGTAGTTGGCTTGCCGAAAACACCCACCGTCCCCTCCTCGCCCGGGGGCGACAGGCTGCCGGAGACATCAGCCTCTGCCGGCACGGGCGCGGGTTTAGCATAGGTGCCCACTGTGGCGTCCTCCGCCGTAGGGGCTGGCGCCCTCGACAGCCCGTCTTCGTTGGTCGCAGATTTCGGACCGCCAGGCATAGCGGTCCCTGCGGAGACCGGCGTATACGCTGGCGCACTGTGCGGGGTGCTCAGGCCCTCCAACGCATGCAGCATCTCCTCCGCGCTCTGATATCGATCCTTCGGGTCATAGGAGCAGGCCTTGAGGACGATCCGCTTGAGCGCCTCGCTCCCATGCTTCGGCGCGGGGATGTCTTCGCCGCCAAAGCGGCGCTTGCGAGCCTGCTCCTTCTCAGAATTGGTTGGCAGAGCGGGGGGCATTTTCAGGAACGGTGTACGGCGCTCATTCAACAGCCAGTAAAGCACCATACCGAGTGAGTAGATGTCTACCGTACTGCCGTAGGGCTGATCGTGATAGACCTCGGGCGCCATATATTCATAGGTTCCTATTTTGGTTCCACCGCTGGTCTTCTCCACTGTCTTTGCGATGCCGAAATCGCCCAGCTTGTAGTCGCCGTTTTCAGAAACAAAGATATTTGCCGGTTTGATATCTCGATGGATGATGTTATGTTTCTTGCAAAGGACTAACGCCTTGCAGATATCCGTTCCAATTCGGATGACCTGCTCATCCGACACTTTTTTGCCCAGCGCCTTGGTTAGAGGCGTGAGCAGCTCCATCTTGATAAAGATGTCCCAGCCGATGCCGTCGTCATGCTGCACATAGCGAACATCGTCACAGTTGACGGCATTGGCGCTTCCATTCATTTTCCGCATCAGCGAATACTCGGCCACGATGCTTTTCAAATAGGCCTTAAATGTGCTGGTGATGCTCTCGTCGTCATAGCCTTCCCCATACAGCTCATCGATATCGCTGCTGCTTTGGGGGATCGTGATGACCTTCAGCGCAGCCTTTTCTTTTTCTCCGAATACGTCCCGCTCGATTTCATAGACCGCGCCAAAACTTCCGCGGCCTATGAGGCGCACGGTTTCCCAGCCCGGCCAAGTGAGATCGTTGTTTGTGTTTTTCATATCTCATTCCCCTATGGTAATTCTTGTTCTGCCAGCTTCCTACATCGCGTTGACCATAATTGTCGTCTCCCGCAGCTACTGCCGTACCGCCTCACTTCAGGCACACCACATGGTCGAACCCCGTCGTAATCATTCGGGTCAGAGGAATAATCTTCTCGTTTCGCATATCGTTGCGTTCCTTCTCGGGGAAAGAGAAGAATCCTGTTGCCCATACCGGCGGCAAAAGATGCGCTCCCGCTGCGATTAAGGCGCTATGAAGTATTTCGACCCGTTCCAGCCTGCGCGACCGTCCTCTGTAACAAAGAAGCAAAATCCTCTCGTCTCTGCCAGAATCGTCACACTCTCGTCCCTGTAATGGATTACGAGAACGCCGTGATTTGCTTACGGCACTGGCATGATAGTAATATACTCCACACTTGATTTGTCGGGAGAAACCTTTATTTGATAAGGCTTACTCAAAAAAACTGTCTTCCGGGACCTGCAGCGCCTCCGCTTACCGGCAACAGCTCTTGGCCGATATGCTCTCGTACTCGTTTCTTGACGCCGCTCCTGCCGCGCTCAGAGAGGCGCTTTATGCTTGAAAATGGATCTTCGCTATTCGAAGCTCCAAATTGTTCTCTCCAATAGAGATCTTCTTCCATTCTGCCTCGCCGCCGGCATAATAGACGTCCTGCAGGCTTGTGCAGTGGAAGAAGGCTTCCCTCCCGATCTTGACTGTGCTTCTGGGGATGCAGATGCTCCTCAGATTCTGACACCAGGAGAACGCTTGCTTTCCGATCGTCGTAACGCCCTCAGGGATCACGACGCATTTTTCCACGGCACAGTCTTTAAAGGCACGGTTTCCGATCGTGGTGATCCCCTTTTCTATGACAATCTCCCTGACCCACTGGTTCTGGAAATACCAGGATGATAATATCAGAAAGTTTTCCATTTTTCCTTCCGCGCGAATCGTCAAAACGCCGTCTTTAAATTCCCAGATCGTTTGTCCTCTCACGCCAGCAGCTGCTTTCGGCTGGATCTCTCTCAGCCCCCATTGGGGGACGGGCTTTGCGGTGGGCTCGGAGCTGTTTTTGCCGTTTCCCTCCTGGCGTCTCTCTGCACAAACCGCCGCTTCTTTCTCGGGATCAGTCCCCGGCTCGGGCTGCGCCTGCACACGGCTGTGGAAAGCGCTGACGTTTTTGTCTTCTTCCTCCGCCTCCAGACCCGCAGCAGGTGCGGGACGGAGTGTCTCTTTTTCCGAGAATGCGGGATCATCGATCTTGTGAGGATGGAAGGCACTCACCGTAGCGTCCTCGTCGTAGGGTTCCTCCTGCGGCTGCACCGGTCCCCGGCAGGGGAGGGGCGGCGGACCGTAGACCGTTACAAGCTCATTTCTCTCCGCGCGGAAGTGCAGGCGCTCCGCTGCGGGCAGCTCCAGCGTTTTGTTTGGGTCGTCCACGCCCTTCACGGTCTCGCTTACCGGCGGCCAGGCAGTTTGGAGATTGTTCGGAAGCTCGTCCCTCCTCAGGGCGTTCAGCTCCCTCAGCATCTCGTCTGCGCTCCGATACCGATCCTTCGGGTCATAGGCGCAGGCCTTTAGAACAATCTGCTTAAGCTCTTCGCTTCCATGCTTCGGTGCGGGAATAACTTCGCCGCCAAAACGCCGCAGGCGCGCCTGTTCCATGTCCGACGCTTTGGGTACGGCCGGCGGCATGGGATAGAAAGGCAGCCGGCGGTCGTTCAACAGCCAGTAAAGGACGAGGCCCAGCGAGTAGATATCCGCGCTGTGCCCATAGGCTTGGTTGTTGTAGACCTCCGGCGCCATGTAATTATATGTCCCGATTTTGGTTCCGCCGCTGGTCTTCTCCACTGTCTTGGCGATACCGAAATCGCCCAGTTTGTAGTCGCCGTCCCTGGAGGCAAAAATGTTCTGCGGCTTGATGTCTCGATGAATAATATTCCGGCTGCGGCAGAGCACGAGCGCACTGCACAGATCCCGCCCGATCTTGATGACCTGATCCTCGGAAACTTCACCCTGCAGCGCCTTCATCAGGGGCGTCAGCAGCTCCATTTTGATGTAGATATCCCACCCGAAGCCGTCGTCCTTCTGCACATAACGGATATCGTCGCAGTAGACCACATTCGTGTGTCCCTTCATCTCCGCCATCAGCGTGTACTCACGCACGATGTCAGCCAGGCAGTCCTTGAAATGCGCAGTGATGCTGGCGTCGTCAAAACCGTTGCTGTATAGCTCGTCGATATCCCCCTCGCTCTGCGGGATGGAGATCATTTTCAAGGCCGCTCTCTCTTTCTTCCCGAACAAATCGCGCTCGATCTCGTAGACCGCGCCGTAATTTCCCCTGCCGAGGATCCGTACGGTCTCCCAGCCGGGGTATACCGGGAATTGCTGTGCGCTCATTCTCTTCCTCCGTCCGTTTATTATAAGATCCGGCAAACGATCACGGTCACATTGTCTTTTCCGCCCTTTTCCAGCGCGGCGTCGACAAGCTTTTGCGCGCATTCCTCCGCCGTGAGCGCATTGCTCATGATATCGTCAATTTCAAAATTGCTCAGCATATCCGTCAGGCCGTCACTGCACAGGAGATACCGGTCTCCGTGCTTCAACTCGCCTTTGGCAATAAAGGGTTCAATCAGGAAGTTCTCCGGGCTGATCCCCAGGTGCTGCGTTAATGGTGCCTTTTTTCTCGTCTGCCCCTCTCGTTTTTCAAGGTGATCGACTGATAACTGCAGAAACTCTCCGTCACGGAGTCGATAAGCACGGCTGTCTCCGAGATTGCAGACATAGACATAGCCGTAAGAAAAATAAAGCGCGACCATGGTCGAGCCCATGCGCTCCGTGCAAAGCTCCTGCTGCTTTGCAACAACAGCGTCGTTGACAGCCAGGCACATTTTGTTCAGGAATTTTCGCTCGGGGATAAAAAAATCCTTTAGCTTTCGGGTAGTATTCTGCATACAGTCCGCTGCTGCGAAAGATGCACACTCTCCGAAGTTCTCGCCGCCCATGCCGTCAAAGACAGCCAGGCATAGCTCCCTGCGGAGTGTTTTAGTCATCGTGACCGGATGCTTCAATCCGTTGTTGTCTTCTTCCAGGCACCGGCCATCAAAGAAGAAGTTATCTTCGTTGTTTTTGCGTACCTTCCCCGTATTGCACAGGCAAGCCGCATCAAGGATATACGGCATAATTAATCTCCTTACGGTATTTTGTCACGCCATGTTAAAACGGAAGCTGGTCTGCGCTTGCCGCACCAGTGGAGTCGGTACTCTGCTGAAGATAAACTGCTTGTCCAATTGCGGTGCTGTATTTTCCAAGCAGCTCTGAAATAGACGTCATAGTCGGGAGTACTGCGTCGCATTTTGCGGCAAAATCGGTTTTCCCCTTTCCGTCCCAGCCATTCATGATTTCACCAGTAACAGAATCAAAGCTACGAATGAAGTCATCAAATCCCGTTTGGAGAAAAGCAGCTTTTTCTTCCAGCTGCGAAACAGCCCCGTAGCTCATTGAAATATCTGCCATCATGTTTGCTCCTTATCCAATCGCTCTTATTTTGGCCGCCCACTCTTTATCCGTGTTTTCCATGACCGTCGCGTAGACCTTTAGGATTTTTGCCATTTCTGAAATATTCTCTATGGTCTTATCAAACTTCTTCTGGTTTGAAGAGTTTGCTTGGATAAACGCAGCAACATCTTCCCCCTGCCAAGATCCATCAGATGCCAGACCATTTGCAACATTTCCCAACTGGTCAAAATAATCCTGAACCTGTTCTGAGAGCTCCGCTAAACGATCCGCACCGCTTTGGATAGATCCTATCGGGACACGAATAGACTTTGGGAACAAAGACATCATGGTTTTTTCCTCCCCGCCAAGCCAGATTCGTCTATGTATTTCGACAGGGCAATTTGATAATCTATTGATTCTGTATCCTGAAGGCCAACAAAACAGAGCCGCTCAATATCCTCGTCTTGAAATAAATAACACTTATCTGTGTCGATAATCCCTGCTGGATAGTCACAGCCAATATAGTCGTAAATCTTTTCTGTGTTGATGTCTTTCTGTAGATGCCCGTAAATCATTATCAATGAACGGCTTCCCCTTAGGGATACCACAGAGCCAATAGGCAATAGTTTCATTTTCCTTTGCCTCCCGTCAGCATTTCAAGTTCTCTTCTCATGCGGAGTTCGTTTTCATTTGTATATCCCAGTGAAAACGTTAAGAAAATGTCTTCGCTGTTGAAATGAAGAACCTTAGTACTTTCTTGTACTCCCTCCGGGAAATAACAAGCAATATAGTCGAATAAAACCCCAGTTTTTTTGTCCCTTTGATTTCTTCCAACGATCATTATTCGTCTATCAGATTGACGGATCATTACGACTGATCCGATGGGAAGAATTGTATTCATATCGCGTTGCCCCTCCTCAGCTAAAGACGCTACGCATGTGCTGCCATGTTTCAAGATAGTTGAATTCCAGCTTCACAGAAGCACCAATCCCCAATGCAGCACTTACATCAGCAGTGAATTTGCCGTCATGAAATCCCACATTAATATGCCCTCCAACACCCGCCTGGACCGATAGGCTTGCTTGGTGATATGTGCTTTCGGCATCCATTATTGTTGCTTTCGCCACATCATATTCGGCTCCCGCATTGACATAAGCGTTTCCTTTTGCCGGATCAAAAGCTCCGTTCAAGTTTAATTCAAGAGCATTTGTATCTACTGAAATAGAAGTTCCATCATTGGATTCGATCTCATAGTGTTCTCCGTGAATGCCAAGCCCGGAGCTTGCTTCATAGAAGCCGTCTCCGGAAGTCTCTGAATAAGAAAGAACTTTGTAATCACGGTATCTTGTAACTGTAAAATTACTTCCGGGAAGAACACTAACGGTTTTGGTCGTTTTGGAACTGTATACAACTTGTTTGCCGACGTTTGTATTGGCTTCAGAACCATATCTGCTGCGGTAATCGTCAACGATATCATTTTCAGCTTTTTTGGCGTTGCTCTGAACCGTCTTATCAACATCGAACTGACTTCCAGTCTTGCCGCTAACCGATCCAGTAGAAAAAAGACCGAGAACTCCGGAAATCCCGTAGAGAAAACGCTGCCATCCATTTGAAAGTACGCTGTTAAACTTCGCATCTGCATCTATAAGTGCGGATGGCGCGGCATCAAGCAATGTGGCGTATTGCTCCATCTTTTCAGACAATTCGATCATTTCAGCCAAGCAGGAACGAAGCTCGCCGATCTGCCCGCCGAAAACCATGCGCCCTTCATAGCCATAGGTGCCAGACGCGGAAGACAGCGCGCTGTTCATTGTGCTCACAGCATTAGTTGCTGCGTTTTTTGCAGGCCGAAGCTGTGAGGACGAGAGCTCGTCTTTATAAACAAAAATATCCATTCAGCTTTCCTCCTCAGGCCACAAGCTATAATCATAGCTTTGAGAGGCTTTCATTTGAGAAGAGAGCTGATTTACTCTTTGAACAAGCGTATTCGCCTTGGCAATCCAGGCAGTCAATCCTTCGTTCATTGCGGTTCCCGCCTCTCCCTGCCAATAGAACTCTATAGTTCCCAAGCGGGCATTAAGGCTGTTGATAGCATTTTGCAGTTCATCCGCGGCTGATTCGACTTGCGAACATGCTCTGCCTGCGGCTGAATAACTACTTTCTCTACTCATGTTTGTTCACATCCTATTTGCCTAAGATCAGCAAAGCAGGGCCGCATGGGATCAGTCCATGCGGCCCTGTTCGGGCATTAGAATGCCAGGCTGCTCATCGCAGAGGCATTAGCCGCCTCAGTCTCCTGCTGTGCGGAAACCGCCCGGTTGAGTTCGGGAGCAAAGCGTCCTACAGCCTCCGCCAGTTTCTGCATGGTGGGCTTGGATTCATTCCAAGCGTTGACAAAGGCGCTGTAGGATTCGCCCTGCCACGCGCCGTCGAGCGCGCTGACCGCGCTGCTGAGGAAGGAAATCACCTGATCGAGATCCGCCTTCGCCTGGTTCACCTGTCCGGCCGCAGTCTCCAGACTGCCATAGGTCATTGTTACGTCTGCCATTGTTTTTTCTCCTTTTTTATTTGCTGGATGCTCACATATTGTTTAGGGCAAAAAGGTTTTTGTAACAAACGGTCAAAAACCATACCCTGAATCGATGGATCGAAACTGCGTTGACGAAGAACGCTCTGTTTCCTTTTCTTCGTTGATTACCTTAATGATCGCCGTACTATATGCTCCCAAGATTTTACTGACCTTATCCAATTTTGGTACCAGCTTTGCATATGCGATCGCTACTTCAACTTGTGCATTCCCGATCCAACACGCCTCGAGTGTGCTGTCCACGCGATCGAGTTTCTGTCTAAGTTGGTCAAATTGAAACTGCAATTCAACCGCTGCGTTTCCGATTTCAAGCATAGAAGTATAATCTTGCTGTACTTCTGCCATTACGCCGCCTCCTTATGAGTCGACAGCCGCTCTTATCTTCTGAGCTGCTTCTGCGTCTTCTTTTTCCAACTCTTTCACAAAAGAGTCTATATACTTTGAAAGGTCGCTTAATTCCTTTAGGATCATAGCAAATTGCTTTTTATTCTTTTCCGTTGCTGTTATAAGTGCATCTGCAGAAGCACCGACCCATTCTCCGCCCCCTTTCAGGCAACGTAACCCATTGAGCAGTTTGTCGAAGATATCTGCGTTCTCGTCTGCAAAGCCGTCGATCTCTTTTACGCAATCTTCCAAAATGCGGATTGGGACCCGAAGCGTTGATGAACTATTCGCCACTATACCACCTCACAATCAATCTGGTCTTGAATACTGACCTACATGAGCGACCGTGCGCCCTTCACCCGATCCTGCAAATCCTTCGCCAGATACCACGCCGTTATCATCGATTTTTACTCTGAATACTGTGCGTTCACCTGATGCGCCAGAGGGTCCAATCGCTTGGTAGGAACCGTCGTCATTTTTTCCAATCAGCACGATCCAATGGCTGTGGTAATTCCCGTTATAATCGATCCTGTCATAATGAAGCATCACTGGTGAATAGTTTCCGTGGCCATTATCAATAGTAAAGTTCTCGACTTTATTATCCAGATAGCTTCTATCAAATGCGCCTTTCATGTACTTAACATTCGCGGTAACTGTCGTTTTTTCTCCGTCAACCGTTGGAAAAATATATTCAGTCCCGTCTACAACACCTTCGGCAAACTCGACTTCATTGGGAACATACCCCGGCTTTTGATCAATCCCCAAATACGAAAGCGCCATCGATTCCGCTGCTTGATTACAATGCCAGGTACAATACGCCTTCGATATATAATCCCCTTCCCACCCGTTATCTGCGGCAGTTGCAAGATCCTGATTACAGTATCGAATCGTCCCTCTTTCTACTCCATCCCGATGTTCATGAATTGATTTTTCTGGAGCAAAATACCGTTTTTTAGTTTCATAGAGTTCCCTCAGCTTTTCGTCAATAGACCGTTCTATCCCAATATTGCGTTCATCTTTTGCCCCTTCCTCGATCGCTTGACGGATTTCATCTTCTGTGGCATTTGTATTACTCCACTCATATCGATCACGTAGATAGAGGTATGGCCCTAAATAGACCACCTCTCCTGTTTTATTTTTACCAGTAAAGAGGCCGGACAGCATTCCAATTGTGCCGGAGACAAACCAGCGCGCACTGTTTTCTGCCAAATAAGCCTCGCGCTCGATCCAGTTTGACTTATCCCCCTTCTTTTTTGCGTCGATCTTTCGAAGATTATCAGGAACCGTTTCCCAGTATGGTTCACACTTACTCAAGGTTAGGTATGCCTTTTCAAAGAGAACTGCGGCTTCTTTTGCCATGCTGACAGCATCTTCACAAAAGCCTCCATAGTAGCCATCAGCGCCAGCACTCCAGCTCAGCCCATATGATGCGGATTGAATGCTGGAAGCCATTGAGGCACCTTGCTCGCATTTGTTTAGCAAAGACGCCATAGAAGATCTATCTCCCTGGAGAAAAACGACCTCGCTCATGTGTCCTCCTTTTCTTCCGGCCAATTGTTATAGCGATACCACGCCTCACTCTCAATTTGATTCGCCGCATCATCCAGCTTGGCTCTGGCTCTATTCATTTTCTCATATGCGTCATACAACGCATACGCCATGGCACTTCCTGAATCTCCCCACCAGTTTTGCTGTACCTCCTGCAGCAAGGAGTAAATTTGTCTTGCCGCATCAGCACATACAGAACTCAACGCCGTAACATACCCATTATATGTTCTCACCGTACTGATCATGCTTTCTTTAGAAGCCATCGTATTTCTCCTTCCTGACGATATCGAGAATGCTCCCGGTGCAGATTCCATAGTCCAAAAGCGTAGCCTTCTGATCCAGCAGGCCTGCACCATTCTGTTCCAAAACCACACCTGTAAAGTCGCCGAACCGCATGGCGCTGGTCTCCTGAAGCGCAACCGTCAGCCGCGGATACAGTTCTGAAAGCGGGATAGTACATGGGAGCTCGAAGTCTTTCTCAAAGTTTTCCGCCCGGAGTGTAATGATAACGGTTTCCATCTCCGCCGACCTCACTCTCTTCCAAGAAATGTGTCGATCAGCTCTTTTTCATCCGCGAGTGCCGTGTCCTTATCTGTTTCCGTGAACACCGTACAGGTGCGGAAGTTGACGACTGTCGTCCTCATTGCGAAGAGAACCCCTCGGCTGTTCAGCCAGGCCTTCTCCGTCTTTTCACATTTTCCGGAGCGTATATCCATCAAAAGAAGCCCGAGATACTGTGCTTTTTCCTGCAAGCCGTCCATCAGGACAGCTGCCAATCTGTCGTCTGCGCCGTTTTGCTTCAGAATGCGCAGCGTCTCCTCCGTATCCCCCTGCATGCCATACCGTTTAGCTTTCGTCAGAGCGATCTGGGGGATCACGGCCTCTGCGTCTTTGGCCGTACTGATCGTTGACCAGTTGTTTTGCGTGAGTTCCGCTTCAGCGGAAAGGTCATCGATCTCACTGAAAACGTAATCCTCTTCCAAGACCTCCGCCCGGTACAGTTTGCCGTTGCCTTGCCAGAAGATCACGTCCTCCGATTCGCCCTCTGCTTTCTGCCGGTTGACCGTCAGACACTTTTTGCAGTCGCAGTAAACGTTCACCAACTCGGCATAATCGGGCGTTACGGATATCTTTCCGTCAAAGTCCATGGCAAGGATTTCTTCATCCAGCAAGGCATCCTTGATTCTCTGGCGGGCCGCAGGAATCTCTTCGTCCGGCGTCCACGCAAAGCCATCGGGAATGCCGAACATTTTTCCTTTGCCCGCGGTAGCTGCCATCACATACAGCTCTTGTGCTGAAAATTTCATTCGTTTCATGCGTTTTCTCCTCGAATGTCCATAGTCCGAAAGACCGTGTAGTTGGAGTCAATGATCAACATGCCTTCGTGCTCGCGCACCGGAACGCTCTTCTGATTGTAACTCGCTTTCGTGGGAACAGCTCCGTGATCGTTCATACACCCGCCAAGAATAATTGCTTGCTTTGCCTTTCCCAAAGCGAGGGTAAGTGCTTCGCCCTTGGTAAAGAATCCCGACAGTTCATACGCGTCTCCTGCGGTGATCAGATACAGGCCAAGCCCTTTTCCAAGCTTTACGATTGCAAGCAGCCGCTGTGCTGTGGCATTGCTGATCGCTTTGAAGAATGACGTGAAATCGTCAACAGCAAGGATGATAGGGTCAAAGCCTGCTTCGACATTCTTTTGCTTCTCTGCCTGTCGACGCTGCAGTTCGGGCCTCAAGCTTTCCACAAAGGCGTCTATTTCAGCAGCCGCTGCAAGCCAGGCATCCGCCTCTTCGTGCAGCGCGTTCAAGCCGCTGTTGTTGATGCTGAACACATAGAGCTTGCCGCCGATCTTCTGATGCAGTTGCTTTGCGACGACCTGCAGCATCGTGCTTTTTCCGCTTTGCTCAATGCCGGAGATCAGGAGATAGTGCTGTCTGTCATAATCAAAAACGACCGGCTGGACTTTATCTGCAGAGAGTCCGAGGGCAATCCCGTTTGTCTTGATACTTCCATATGGAATCTCGTCAGGCATCTCCGGGATCATTGTGGGAAGATCCCCGCTCCATTTTTTCTGCATGATCTTCGCAAGGTACTTGATATTATCGGAGACTGCCTTGTCGTCCGCACCGGGTGCCGGAAGCGCCGTCTGAAACTCCAACGGGGGATTTCCTTTCGCGTATCCGCGTCCCATGATTGCCGGAAGCTCGCTGCTGACTTTGCCGACGGTATAGGTATAGTCGCTCTTTTCGATCATCTGCAAAGCGAGGGCGTTCTTGATATTCTGACTGATCTTCATGGGGACGGCATTCGTGGCTGTTGCGGTTGCGATCAGATAGACGCCATAGTTTGCGCCGGAATTGGTGAGTGAGATGAAGAACGCATCCAGATCCGGATACATCTTGATCATCGTGCCAAAATTATCCACGATCAAGAAAACATCCGGTAGTTTTTCGTTGCTGGAATCTCTGAACGCGGTTATGTTGCCGACCCCCGCTTTGGAAAACCGCTCTTTTCTCTCCTGCAGAATATCCGACAAAAGCAGTATCAGTTTCTTTAATCGCTCCGGCTCGTTGTCATTCGCAATACCTCCGACGTGTGGGAAATCTCTTAGTACGTTCATGTTCCAGCCGCCGAAATCCATCACATAGATACTGACTTCATCCGGGCGCCGTGTCATCGCCAGGGATACGATCAGCGTTTGCAGAAGCGTTGTCTTTCCGGTAACCGGCGCACCGTATACCACCGTATGCCCCACTCTGGCAAAATCAAGCTCCATCGGATACTGGCGTTGATTGGCCGGTTCGTCAATCACTCCGATTATGGGGGCGGTCTTCGTCATTTCAGGCCACGCTTTGCCGTCAAACCCTGTTCGGAGGATTTCTGTCAATGCGACGCGATCCGGGAGGCGGTCTGTCCAAACCTTTTCCGCATCAGGGATACGGTTTTGCTTGCAGTAATCCGCAATATACCGAACTACAACATCTATCTCCGCTTCATGTGTTGCCGCGCTCTTCTTTTTTTCAACATGCTCGCAGGCGATGCGTTTGCCATTCCATTCAACACGTGAGATAGGAGTAAAGGAAGACTTTCTATCTCCCTTTGTCGGATCATAGGGCGCACCGCTCCAGTAAGACTGGACTTCCTCGAAAACATCGTCTTCACCGACTTTGATGAAGGCTCTTCCGGGATTGCTGATTTTTGCGGCATCCGGCTTTCCAAGCATCTCGCGGCTTGCACTGTAGTTCGCTACTCGAAGGCACCAGCGGAATTTGATATTATCCTCAGATTTGGAACTTACAACACCGGCCGGCTTCTGCGTCATAAGTATGACAAAGATGCCCAGTGCACGCCCCTTGCTTGTTAAACTATCTACCTCCGCTCCAAAATCGGGGAAATTCTTTTTAAACTCAGCGTATTCGTCAATAACGATCAATAGAATAGGCAGTTTTTCGGGAACCAATCCCTGTGCATAATTCCGATTCAAATCGTTTACGTTTTTAATACTCTTGCTGCTATACTTGTCTATTATTGCTTCACGGCGATGAACTTCGCTCTGAATAGCGGTCAGGTTTCGATCAATATTCGTGTCGAGGTTAGAGATCGAGCCGGCAAGATGCGGCAGATTTCGAAATGGCGCAATCATGCCCGTCCCTTTGAAGTCTATCAACACAAAGGAGACATCTTGCGGAGAATAGTTGACGGCCAATGAAAGGAGCCAGGATTGGACCATCTCCGTCTTGCCGGAGCCTGGCATGCCAGCAACAATACCATTTACACCATGACGCTTTTCATGAATATCAAACTCGAAAACATCACCGCCTGCAGCTGCCGCAACAGGAACAGCGAGAGTCTTGTAAGTCTTCGCCTGATTCCATCTTTTTGAAATGGAAAGCTCGTCGGGGCAAGATACGCGATATCCTTCCAGGAAGGAGATGCTCGTCGGAATAGATGCTGCAGCTTGCTCTGTCTCTGTGTAATAAGGCGCCGTACATCTTGCGAAGTGATCGGCTTCCTCTGAACTGAAAGAATCTAAGCGGAACTGAGTTTTTCGATTGATATTTGTGCGATCAAAAAGCTGACCGTTGCCGCCGTTTACTTCAACAATTTGATTGCATTCCTTTGGAAGCGAACTGAGCTTGTTATAAACGAACAGACAACTGCACCCCAAATCCAAACCGGAGAATACGTATTTTCGAATTGGGTGTTTTTCAAGCAAAGAAGGCGTAGCAACAATAAAGAGATAATGGGGAAGCAGATCCGATGGATCCGTGTTGCGATAATCGTTGCTTTCTCCCTTCCTACGGCTCAATGTTTCCTCAATTTCATCAAGGCACTCTTCCGCCTCGTCCAGAGACGTATAGAAATAACGTTTGGTTCGATTGTTATTTGCGCAATGCGGCAGCCATCGAAGCCAGGCCCACTCATTTTTTTCTTGGGCTGGAACAAGTGCAATAATCTTTACTTCATCATACGAATGTGCGGTTGCGAGTTCCGTGGCAACATTTCGTACCAGCAAGAGTTCGTCTTGTCTTGTGCCAATAATACCAATCAGCTTTCCTGAAACAAGACCGCACAGAATGGGAGCATCGGAAACGGTTACACTGCTGTCCGCAAGCTCCTTCGCTTTTGATTCAAGCTTGTTTTCCTCAATAACAACTTGTGCTTGCTGAAAACTTGCTGTTACAGCAGCCGGAACATCACCAAGGCCAAGGCGTACAGAAAGGAAATCTGTGTCATCGGGCCGTCTTTCCCAAAGCTGACGACTTCTTGAAAGTACAATAGAGGCGCATTCTCTCGGAGATGGATTGGTTGTCAAAAGGCTCTGCAGCTGATGCAAATGAGCATCTTTTATACGCTTAGAAACACCTGACAGATAGGCACGATACTTTTCGTCTATTTTCTCGTCGGTTTCCCCGTGCTGTTTCTTCTGCTTGTTATACGACACGATCGCAACAACAGCCGCTACAACTGACATGACGCCCGACATGATAAGCATTACGGCACTCATGCCCATAGCAACGACAAGGACAAGCATCAGGGCGACCGAAACGAGCGGAGTGATCAGCACACTAAGCCAGTTGATTTGTGGTGTCCCCCCCCCCTGAGGAGGATGCTCCAAATTGATAGTATCACACTCAACACCGGGAACTAACCGTGGAGCCCTACTGAATTTGAATGATGAACTTTTAATCGGATTGAGAGGTGCGGCTTTACGCTTATCTGTTTCCTTAATCCTGTGCAAAATCAAATGGTTTCCTACATTTTCAAAAACAAGCTTATCATGGCGCAAAGTAATTCTCACAGAAAATATCGACAGCACATCACCTTCATGCAAATCAGATTTTTCAACCTTTTTGCCATTCAAAAACAGGCCGTTCGTGCTGCCAATGTCTTGAACTCTGGTTTTTCCATTGGTTCGGGTTATTCTGAAATGGTTCCGGGAAACAAACGGGAAATCCAATACAATTTCATTTCTATTCCCATCAGATGAGACCTTGTCGCTTTTACCAACATTGATGACACAATCGGCAGGAATCTGAACCGAAGAAACACTGTCATTGCTTTCTGTGATATATAGGGCGATTCTTCTATCAAAGTCGATTACGGTAGATTCATCAGCGTGCGCGGTGATAGCCCGCTTCCCCTGATAGTTCTCGACTTCTACGGAAAAAGCCCGGCCATACGGACATATTTTTATTTCATAGCCAAGGCCGGGTATGATTAAGTTGCTGTCTTGCTGCTCGCCAATGTGATAATAGTTCAAATAGCTGACGGAGGAATAATACGCTGTATCGCCAAATAAGACAGACATTACAATCGACATGAAAAGCACCTCGTTTGAACTATTAATGCGCAGAATAACTGGAGGTCGGTTAAATGTACACCCTGTATTACACAAAGAAGACCTCTTTACAAGCTACAAGATATTGGGCTATTGATTATTTAGTTTATCACATAATGACACATTTTTCAAGAAAATGCCAGCATCAAGGCGTTTCTTTTCTTCCCCGCCTAAGGCTTCCGCTCCCCCGCAGCGTCGGGCATTGGCCGGCGCCCCTCCCTACCCCCGCAGGGGCGACCTTTGGTCACCCGCCGTTCGCGCCGACGTCCGTCCACGCCCGTAGGGGCGACCCTCGCGGTCGCCCGCCATTGCCCCCTCGCGTGCGTGATCCACGGCGCGATGTGAGCATCGCGCCCTACGCAATATGACCGACTCCCGCCGCCGTAGGGGCGACCTTTGGTCGCCCGTCGACGCGGTACAACCCCTCCGTCATCCGGCTTGCGTGAGACGCCGGATGCCACCTCCCCTTGCACAGGGGAGGTGCTCCGCGCAGCCGGTCGTCCCGCGCCGTAGGGGCGACCTTTGGTCGCCCGCCGAGTTGTGCCGACGCTGCGTTCCTCGCCGTAGGGGCTGACGCCCTCGGCGGCCCGCCGTCTCGACCCGCGACGACGCCCGCAGCGCCGGGCATTGCCCGGCGTCGTCCCGCACTGGTCCGCCGACCCGTGGTCTGCGCTGCGGGGGATAAAGATCCTTCGACTCGTCCGCCGGACTCGCTCAGGATGACACCCCGTGGGAGCTTCTTCGGGTCGCCAGCCGATCCCCCGCGAGGCGGAAGAAAGAAGACAAAAAACTCCGGCGGATTCGGACTTGCGGCCCGTTCACGCCGGAGTTTTTCCTAATAATTCTTTGTATGGCTTGTAATCCGGCCCGATCACCGCGCAGTCGGGAAACAGGGCGCGTTATGCTCGTTTTCCGCAGCGCTGCCGCCCTTGCCGTGTACATCCAGAAGGACGGCTTTCCTTTTCACCGGATCGGCACCCAGATGCCGCATTCGTAATCCGGCGACTGCGGATCTCCGGCGGAGTAGACTTCCAGGGTCACGCCGCCGTCTGCGCGGAGCTTCTGCCCCTCGTTGGGAAACCACTCCTGCCAGATCGCCGTGTTCAGCGTCTGAATGGACTCCGGGAGCGGCCCTCTGGTGGTGAACACCGCCCAGTCCCCCGCCGGGAGGGTGCAGAGCTCCAGGCCCTCCGGCACTTTTCCGCCCTGATAGAGCCCCGCGATCCAGTAGGTGAAGCCCTCTCCGTTGCAGGCGCAGATGGCGAAGCTCCCGATCCCGTTTTCCAGGATCGCCTGCTCCACGGCGTTCTCCGGCCGCATGGTCTGCCAGAGCCGAGCGTATTTGGCGGCGTACTCCTTGTCCCAGAATTCCGGGCACTTCTGATAGCCCTCCTCGTTGCGGATCTCGGTATGGAAACCGATGAAGCTCAGGGCCTCCTTCTTCTCATAGCTGACGTTCATGTGCCTTTTCTCCTTTCTTTGTCTTTTTTCTGCGGGGGAACAGATGTATGCGGATCATACGGGGGTGCCCGCTTCGATAAGGTTGCCGTCCTGGTCATAGAATCGGACGACCCGCTGTCCCCAGCTGTGGGTCATTGGGGGATTGACAAATTCCGTGTCCGGATAGAGCGTTTCCAGCTTTTTTACAAAGCTGTCGATCTCCGGCTCTTCAAAATACAGCTCCGTATGATTGTTTTGCGGAACTGCGCGCCTCCCCGTAAAGCGCTCCCAGGTTTTTTCTTCCTGGAGATAGAGATTTCCGGATAATTCCATATTGCCGTCGTGATCCCGGATCAAGCGGAAGCCGAACATGTCCTGATAGAATTTCAATGCTTTCCCGCAGTCCTTTACGACGATCAGGGTCCCTTTGCATTTCACGGTCCGTTTTTCCTCCCCACCCCGGCTCCGCATAGCCCGAGCTGTTCTTCTCTTCCTGTTCGGATAGAATGACCTTCCTGAATCGCGGCGAACGTTGCCGCCGCACAGACGACGATCGCAGCGTATTTCAGCGGGACAGCGGGGATCGTCAGCGGCAGCAGAAACATCAGTGCACCTGTTACTTTGTTCATAACCGAATGAACAGTCACAAACCTCTTCTTTACGGCAAATCCGGAAATGATATTAACAATCTTGATAAGGGCGATGCCTCCGATCCACACATACAGCCATGGAGGAATCCGCAGGACCGGGAGCAGCTTGATCAGGCAGGCAAGCACAAACACAAGGTCTGCTGCCGTATCCAGCCTTGCCCCGAACTCGCTGGCCGAATTCGTTTTCCTCGCCGCAAAGCCGTCCAGCATATCAGACAAGCCGGCTGCGATGTAAAACCCGTAAAAGCCGGGAGAGAACACCGGGCAGAAAAGCAGCACCAGACTGGCCGCGATCCTGAAAAACGTGATTGCGTTCGCCATCGTTCCTCCCTTCCTCTTTCCATGGAACGCAGAGGAAAGCGTCCTCCTTACACGCCGCCGTTCACGATGGCGGCATACTGTTCCTCCGGGATTATGGGGGAGCTGATCTCGGAGAGCAGCGCGGCGTCGATCTCGCCGGTTTCGGCGTACTGCCGCCCGGCCCGCCGGACAAGGGCCAGCCGGGGCCCGGTCACGACAGCCGCCTCCGGCGCGTTGAACATGGGGCTCTCCGGCACGGTCAGGATCGTGTGCTCGCAGGGGAAGCACAGCTTGAACTGCATGATGGCCGGTTCGAAGTTCTGCCTGCTGTTGGGAAAGCCGCAGCCGCAGATCATCAGGTACTTCAGATGGCTGAAATCCGCCTGGTCCAGGTGCTCGTACCGGTCGCCCACCTTCCGCATCGCCATGCTGGAGAGGGGGAGCGTGCGGTCCAGCAGGGCCTTCAGCGGCGCGGGCATGCCGTAGCAGTAGAGGGGGAAGCTGAACAGCAGCAGCTCGCTCTCCAGGATCTCCTCCAGAATGGCCTTCATATCATCCTCGTGGATGCAGTTTCCGCCGTTTCTCATACAGGAGAAGCAGCCGCTGCAGTATTCGATCTGCCGGTCAATGACGTGGATGATATGGACCTCCTGGGGCGCCGCGTCCCGCATCCCCTCCAGAAAGGCCCGGGTGATGTGCAGGGTGTCGCTCTTCTCCCCCTTGGGGCTTCCGTTCAAAACCAGGATCTTCATGCCTGAACGCCCTCCCTTGTGTTCTCGCACTCCAGTCTGCGGAGAGCCTCCGGATTGTTCCGGGTGATTGCGGCAAGCTTTTCACAGGTACCCATCTCCGGGCAGCTCCCGCAGGTCTCGAGCGCTTTCTCCCTCGCGCAGGCGCGGATCGGGCAGAGGGAATCGCAGTAGGGCGTCTTCACGCCCTCGATCCGGCAGCCGACGCAGTTTATCATCTCCGGGGTGATCTTCACGCCGTTGAGCTCCGACCAGAGGGCGGCCACCCTTCGGCGCAGGGCCTCGTCCTTGTTCACGGTGGCAAGACGGGCTTCGCAGCTCTCGCAGTCCAGCCCGCAGCAGGCAATAAAGCTGTTCATGGTCATTCTCTCCCTATCACATAATAGATCAGGTCCCTCTCGAGGCCCAGATAGCGCAGTTCGTTCTCCGAGAAATGATCGCAGCGCATGCCGCACTTTTCCATCACGCGCCGGGAAGCGTCGTTGCCCGAAAAGCAGGAGGCATAAACCCTGCGGCAGCCTCTCTCATCGAACAGGTATTCCAGAAAGCGTTTGACCGCCTCGGTGGTATAGCCGCGCCCCCAATAGCGTGACCCGATGCCGTAGCCGATCTCGCAGGCGCCGTCTTTCTCGTTGAAGAGGCTGAGAATGCCGATGAGCCGCCCCGTTTCCTTCAGCCGGATCGCAAAGAGATCGTTTCTGCCCGGATAGGAGGAAAAGTTCAGGTCCTCCAGCGTCTCGGCATAGGGGCAGATAAAGGTCTCCAGCACCTTTTTGTCGTGGGCGATACAGATAAAGTAATCCTTCTTGTCGGTCTCTCTGACGGGGTCCAAGATCAGTCTTTCAGTTTCCATGGCATTCCGCTCCGTAAACCTTGATGAAGTGTCGGCTGAAGGCCTCGATCTGCGCCATGGCCTCATTTGTTTTTTCCGGCTCCCGGTCGCAGAGGTGAATGAGCGCGGAGATGGGCGCGGTGTAGGCAAAGGCGAGCATGGCGGGATCGTCCCGGCGCAGCAGGCCCTTATCCATCATGCCGGCAAAGATCGGCGTAAACATGTCCTTGAGCCCCGTGAGAAAATGCTTCGTGGCAAGAGCCCGGGCGCGCTCATCCCGGAACTGCTCGATGGTCAGCAGCTTTCTCGTCTTGATGACCTTCTCGTCATAGATCGTAAATTCCGCCATTTTCATCGTCATCGTCACAAGCCCCTCCAAAGAATCCGGCACGGGAGGCAGCTGCTCCGGAGACCCGAAACGGGCGCCGTAGTAGGCGATCATCTCGTCCAGAAGGCTGTTCCAGATCTCCTCTTTGCTCTCAAAATGCTTGTACAGCGAGGACTTGACCAGCCCGAGAGACGCGGTCAGCTCGCGGATGTTCGTGCCCGCGTAGCCGTTCCGGGAAAACAGGTCCAGCGCTGCCGCCAGTATTCTCTCTCTTGTATCCTTCGCCATGGCTGCCCCTCCTTATATGCAGACAAGTGATCGTTCGTTCACTTATTATAGTGATCGAGCGGTCACCTGTCAAGCGCTTTTTTGCATCTGTCGCAAAATGCAGTCAAAGCAGCCCCTCAAGGAGCTTTGGGGGCATGACTGACGGCGCCGCTTCCCGGAGAAAGCGGCGCCGTTTTGCATTTTTGCGCGATCAGTGGCAGTTGAAATAATAGATGGCGGTGGTGTCGGTGAGGATCACGTCGCAGCGGCCCTGGTACAGGTACTGGAAGCACTCGGTGGTGCCGCCGGCCAGACGGGAGATCTGCCCCAGGCGGTTCATGATCTTCGGGTCGGACTGCAGGGCTTCCATGGCCTCGGTGGTGGAGCACATGGCCAGGGACTTGTGGGAGAGCATGTACTTGTTCTCAATAAAGGCGTCTCCCCGCTTGGCGATCACGATGTCGTTGCGCAGATAGGGGCCGTAGGGAGCCAGCTTTCCCTCCTCCACCAGGCTCTTGTCCAGGGCGATGCCGCCCCAGGCGCAGTCGATATTGCCGGAGGAGAGCTCGATGTAGACGTCTTCCTTTTCGATCTGCTGGATCTTCAAATCCCAGCCCAGCTTTTCGCACACGGCGGTGGCCAGCTCGATGTCAAAGCCCCAGTACTGCCCGCCGGTGATGTAGGCCATGGGGAAGGAGTTCACGTCCACGCCGATAATGAAGTCCCGCCCGGTGGGGGGATCCAGCTTATCCAGGGCCTCGGCGTTTTTGCTGAAGGTCACGACGCGGCTGCCGAACCACTTGACCGACAGCTCGTCCACCAGCCCCGCCTCGTTGAGCTCCTCAATGGCGGCGACCACATAATAGGCCGTGGGATCGCCGGTGCGGAAGGCCAGAGAGTATTCCTGCTCCACCAGAGTCGCCACGGTCTGGACTTCCCTGGGGCTGCCGCCGCAGCCGCTGAGGGCCAGACACAGGGCCAGAAGCAGAAGGATCGAGAGAATTCTTTTCATGAAGGTTCCGTTCCTAAAGGGGGAAAATTATCAGTGCTTGCCTTTCCTGCGCAGGATGGGCTTGAGCACGGCGGCCAGCATCAGGATCACCAGAACGGCCGCCACGATGAGCAGCACCGTCATGCGCCGGGCGGGGGCGGGATCGTTTTCCTTGGCGCCCTGCTGGGTATTCTCAGGCTCTGTTACCACCACGGCAGGCTCCTGGGTGTCGGGCTGGGTCTCGCCGGGCTGGGTTTCGTCGGTCTGCCCCTCCGCGGGCTTCTGCGTGCCGCCGAAGCCGGGCAGCTGGATGCCGGGCAGGCCCGTGTTCTCCCCTTCGCCCTGGTTCTGGCCGACAGGCAGGCTGATCTGGGGCACCGGGGTCTCCTCCGGGCGGTTGAGCCAGGCCTCATAGGCGTCGTCCAGGGTCAGGGTGTAGTCCTTGAAGATGATGGCCATGTCCCACATGACCTGCTGGGTGATGCCCATGTCCTCGGTCATGACGGTCAGCACGAAGGGATGGGGGGTGTAGATGATGCCGGTGCAGTTGTTGTACTCCACGTTCCGGCGGTCGATGTAGTTGCCGTACTTCTGGGCAACCTCATACTTGCCCTGCATGGCGCCGTGGAAGTACTTCCCGTTGTCCGAGAGCTTCATGTTCTCGATGATATTGGGGAAGCGCTCGTTCTCGTTGTAAAGGGTCTTGATCACGTCGGTGAGGAAGCGGGCAGAGAAATAGCTGTAATCCAGAAAGTCGGGGTCGTAGTACTCCTCCGGCAGGGGGGAGTAGGCCATGTACTTCTGGCGCACTTCCTTGTCGCTGCCGATGACGCCCATCATCTGGTGGGCGTAGTAGTTGTTGGAATAGACCAGAATGTAGCGCTCGGCGTCGCCCAGGGTCAGGTCCTTCATCTTGGAATCCCGGGAGATCTTGCCGGAGGACTCCCACTCGGCCAGGATCATCATCAGCGGCACGTAGTAAACGCCGGCGCCGAAGTACCAGTTGTCGCCGTTATAATACCAGGTGTCGCCGGTATCCAGGAAGCAGTAGCCCACGCTGATCTTGCTCTTGTTCAGGGAGTGGGCGGTGACGTAGTCCTCCACCAGCTTCTGCATGGCGGCGGGGTCGATGACGGCATAGCTGTCGGGATCCTTGGGGATGTAGGCGTTGCCGCCCTCCTCATCGTCTGCGTAGGCGCAAAGGGGGCTCAGCAGCGTCAGGCACAGGGTGAGGGCCAGGATCAGGGTGAACAGTCTCTTGATTTTCATAGCGTTCCCTCCAAGCTTTTCGAGTGTTTCCGGTTGACTTACTGCAAACTGATACCGTCCCCGCGGCGGAGGAAGGCGCTGGCAAAGAAGCGCTCCGCCGCGCGGATCAGGAATTCCGTGTCCTTGCTGCCGGCAGTCTCGTAGGCGGAGTGCATGGCCAACTGGGCCAGGCCGATGTCCACCGAATCCACCGAGACGTGGGCGGTGCTGATATTGCCAAGGGTGCTGCCGCCGGGCAGATCCGCCCGGTTGGTAAAGCGCTGGGTGGGGACCTCCGCGCGCCGGCAGAGCTCCGCGAAGGCGGCGGCGGAGACGGCGTCGGTGGTATATCGCTGGTTGGCGTTGTACTTGATGACGATGCCCTTGTTCATCTCCGGCCTATCGTTCCGGTCGGCGTATTCGGGGTGGTTGGGGTGGACGGCGTGGGCGTTGTCCGCCGAGACCAGGAAGCTCCGGGCCAGGCAGCGCCGCAGCTCCGCGCCGCAGCTCTCCGCCGTCCGCGCCAGCACGTCCTGCAGGAAGGAGGAGCCGGCGCCCTGTTTGGTGCCGCTGCCCACCTCCTCGTTGTCAAACACGCAGAGGACCGGCACGCTCTCCCCTTCTTCGGCCCGCAGGAAGCCCTCCGTGCAGCAGAAGACGCACTGCAGATCGTCCAGCCTCGGGGAGGAGAGATACTCGCCCTTGGCGCCCCAGACCGTGCCGGGGGTCCTGGGGTAGAGGAAGAGGTCCGTGGCCAGCACGTCCTCCTTCTTCACGCCCAGGCTTTCTGCGATGAGGGCGTCGAACCGCTCCGCCGCCTCCGCGTCCCCGAACAGGGGGAGCATGTCGGTATTGGGGTCGAACTTCTTGCCGTCGTTGGCGCTGCGGTCCATGTGGATGGCCACGTGGGGGATC
Organism: Oscillospiraceae bacterium; assembly: GCA_902775355.1. Classification (GTDB taxonomy): domain Bacteria; phylum Bacillota; class Clostridia; order Oscillospirales; family Oscillospiraceae; genus Limivicinus. Next base: position 34,805 of record CACYLY010000020.1, on the reverse strand, counting down.
AGCAGCAGATCCCGGTCCACGTTCACCAGGCGCATCTCGATCCCGTTCTCCGTGCGCAGGGCGGCCCGGCCCGCCACGGACAGGGGCCTGTCCATCCAGGAGGCGCAGAGCATTCCGCCGTATTTCTCCACGTTCAGCCGGGTATACATCCCCAAAGTGGGCACGGCGGCGTGCTCCTTGATCTTGAAGCTGGGGGAATCCGCGTGGGCGGCCATCATCAGAAAGCCCCTGACGCCGCCCGAGGGGATCCGAAAGGCGATGAGCGCGGAGCCGTTGCGCCGCACGAAGTAGCGCCCGCCGGGGGAAAGGCTCCAGGCGTCCTCCTCCTTCAGTTCGGTATAGCCCTCCCCCAGGAGCCGGTCCGCCAGATTGCGGCAGGCGTGAAAGGCCGTGGGGCTGGCCGCGATAAAGGAGAGAAGCTGCTCATTCCAATTCTGATCCATGCTGTGCCTCCCAAACCATATAGTTGATTACAGTATAGCACAGATTCCCGGTGCTGAACAGAGGATTTCAAAAAGTTTACTTTTTTTCTTGAAAAAGGACGGGGCCTGTCGGCCCCCGTCGATCCGGGATTGCAAAGAGGGGCCGTCCGGTGTATATTGGGAGCAGCGAAGCATCCGCAAAAAGAACGAAGGAAAGGACGTGCATTGCCATGAAAGTATCCGAACTGCCCTATCGCCGGGTAACGCTGGAGGAGATCAAGGCCGTGATGGACGACGTGATCGCCCGCATCAAAAACGCGAAAAGCCCGGAGGAGATCCTGGCCGCCCGGGAGGACTACCTGAAAGTCTTGGCGGAATATCTCACCAACAGCTCTCTCGCCAGCATGCGCTACACCATCAACACCGTGGATCCCTTCTACGTGGCGGAAAACGAGTACTATGACGAGATCGGCCCCGTGGTCGAGAACTGCAGCCTGGAGTACGCCTCCGCCCTGTTGGATTCTCCCTTCCGCCAGGAGCTGGAGCAGGCCCTGAGCCCGGTGCTGTTCCAATCCATGGAGGTCCAGCGCAAGAGCATGTCCGCCGAGATCATCAAGGACATGGTGGAGGAAAACAAGGTCACCCGGGAGTATTCCGACCTGATGAGCGGCATGGAGTTCGAGTGGCACGGGGAGAAGCTGCCCCGGGCCATGCTGATGAAGTTCGCCAAGGATCCGGACCGGAACGTGCGCCGGGAGTGCTACGAGGTCCTGGGCCGGGGCCTGGAGGCGCATAAGGCCCAGCTGGACGACATTTTCGATCGGCTGGTCCATATCCGCGACCGGATGGCGAAAAAAATGGGCTACAAGAACTTTGTCGAGCTGGGCTATCACCGGATGGGCAGGCTCTGCTACGACCAGGAGAAGGTGGCAAACTTCCGGGCTAACGTGCTGAAGGACATCGTGCCCGTGGTGGCGCGCCTGCGCACCGAGAACGCCAAGCGCCTGGGCATCGACCAATACATGTTCTATGACGACGGGGTCATCATGCCCGGCGGCGACCCCAAGCCCTTCGGCAAGGAGGAGATCTTCGCCGCCGCCAAGAAGATGTACCACGCCATGGGCGAGGAGACCGGGGCCTTCATCGACCTGATGCTGGAAAACGAGGCCTTCGACGTGGACGCCCGCAAGAACAAGTGGGGCGGCGGCTACTGCACGGAATTCCACAAGTACAAACAGCCCTTCATCCTCGCCAACTTCAACGGCACCGCCGGGGATGTGGACGTGGTGACCCACGAGGCCGGCCACGCTCTGAACGCCTACCTGATCGCGGACAACCGCTTCGCCCTGGAGCTGCAGTGCGGCGGCATGGAGACGGCGGAAACCCACTCCATGAGCATGGAGTTCTTCGCCTGGCCCTACATGAAGGACTTCTTCGGCGCCGACGCCGAGCGCTACAAGTTCATGCACGCCCTGGAGAGCTTTTCCTTCATCCCCTACGGCACCATGGTGGACGCCTTCCAGCACATCGTCTACGAGCATCCGGAGCTGACGCCGGACGAGCGGGACGCCGAGTGGCTGAAGCTGGAAAAGCAGTTCCGCCCCCACATCTCCTTCGAGGGCATGCCCTATCTGGAGAAGGGCACCCGCTGGCAGTACCAGATGCACATCTACGAGAGCCCCTTCTATTACATCGACTACTGCCTGGCCCAGACGGCGGCCTTCCAGTTCCTGCTTGCCAGCCGGAAGGACTATGACGACGCCTTCGCCCGCTACCTGCGCCTGTCGAAGCAGGGCGGCGAGAAGGTCTGGACGGATCTTCTCGAAGAGGCCGGCTTCCCCTCTCCCTTCCAGCCCGGCGCCCTGGCCGACCTGGCCAAGAATGTGGAGGCCCTGCTGGAGAGCATCCGGGTGTAGGTTTTATGGCCCCCTTGCCTGAAGGGGGCTGTCGCGGCGCGTCAGCCGCAAGCGCCGTGACTGGGGGATATCGTTAGTAGCGAGTTCGTAGTTCGTAGTTCGTAGTTCGTAGAAAAATTAGTGGTTAGTGGTCAGTGGTCCGGACCGCGGCGCACCCGTAGCGCCGAGCATTGCTCGGCGTCGTCCCGCGCCAACGCTCCGTCCTTACCGTAGGGACCCGTCCATGGGCTCCTCGGCGGCCCGCTGTCCCGCGGCGTAGGGGAGGGGCTTGCCCCTCCCGCCGATCTGCGCCCACGCTCTCCCTTTGTCATTGCGAACCAGCGCGCACGCTGGTGTGGCAATCCGTATTCCTCGCGGTCACACGCAAACGCCCGTCCTGTGCCCGTCTTATACGAAACACATCCCCGCCCGAATCGGGCGGGGATGTGTCTTCTCAAAACTCAAAATTATTCGGCGCTGTACTTTTTCCGCAGGGTGACGATGGCGGCGGTGCTGCCCAGGGCGGAGAAGAGCAGCAGGCCGGTCCACAGGGCCATGCTCTCGTCGCCGGTCTTGGGCTTGTCGCTGACATTGAACTTCCGCTCGGCCGTGCCGGTCTCAAAGACCGCCGTGACCTTGTGGTCGCCCACCTTCAGGTTCTTGATGGCCGAGCCCTTGATGGTGATGACGGTGTTGCCGTCCTTCTCGGAGACCTTGTAGTCCGAGGAGGAGAGCTCCTGGCCGTCGATCATCAGCTTCTGGAAGTCCTTGGGGGACGCGTCGGAAGTGAGCTTGTAGTCGGTACCCCAGCTGGCGTGGCCTTTGGTGCCGTCGGTGAGCTTGGGCTTGAAATTGGGGTCCTTCTCGTTGCAGCGCTTGCAGCGGCCGTGGGCGAAGTCGTGGCCCAGGGCGGGAATCTCCACGATCTTGGTCTGGGCGGCAAAGGCGCTGTTTTCAAAGCTGGCCGTCAGGGTCTTCTCGCCTTTTTCGGTGCAGGTGGGCGCCTTGGTCTCCAGCTCGGTGGGCTTGACGCTTTCGGTCTCCTTGTGGGAACTGTCCCGTTTGCAGACCCGGCTGGCGGTGCAGGTGCTGTTGTCCTCGCTCCAGGTGTAGGTAGGATCAGCCCAGTCGTGGCCCAGGGCGGGGATCTCCTCGGTCTGGGTGGCGTCACAGCCCGAGCAGCTGTAAGTCTTCTCGCCCTTTTCGGTGCAGGTGGGCTCCTTGGTGACCTTGCCGTCGTCCCAGCTGTGCTCGTGGGACGTCTCGTTCTTGGTATAGATGAAGAGCAGGGTCTCGCTGCCGGTCAGGGTCTTCTCCTTGGCCTCCTCGCCCTCGCCGATGGTGACGGTGATCACCGCTTTGCCGTCCTTGTGGGTCACGGTGAGCTTCTCGATCTCGTCCTCGCCGACTTTCATTTTCTGATAAGTATAGTTCTCGATCTCCGGGCGGGTATATTTCTCGTCCACCACCAGATCCTTGCTCAGGTCCAGGTAATCCTCTTTCTTGTCCCGGATGGTCTTGCCCTCGGCGTCCACACACTTGACGGTGAGCTTTTCCTCCGTCTCGGGCTCGCCCTTGGTCTCGTTCTCGGTCTCGCCCTCGATCACGACCTCCTCCACCACGATCACCGCGTCCTCGCCGTCGTCAGCCAGGGCGGTGGCGCCCAGAGACGCCAGCAGCGCCAGCATCAGCAGCAGGGCCAGGACTCTCTTCCCATGTCTCATACTTAAAAAACCTCCTTATTTGGTTTCACAATAATGAAAAGGTGATACGCCTTCCCCGTATCACGCCTGCATTATAGCCGATTTCGGACCCGAAAACAAGGGAAGCGGGTCATCTTTAAGAAAGCTTAAGACTCTTAAGAAAAAACGCCGCCGGGCAAAGCCCGGCGGCGCAGACTGTAGACAAAGTCGGTTTATCCTGAGCGAAGCGCAGCGAAGTCGAAGGATCTAAAAAGCCCGTGTTTTCAAGACTTTAGATCTTTCGACTCCGGCTTCGCCTCCGCTCAAGATGACAGTCTTTTGGGTTTGTCTACACCTTTCGCCGCCGGGCAAACTCCGGCGGCGCAGTGTTCGTTTTCTCTGTTCAGGGTGCGGAGAAGAAGCTCTTGCCGTTCCAGCCGGCGCGGCCGTCCCGGGTGACGAAGAAGTAGTAATACTCCGTCTCCGCCAGGATGGTGACCGCCTCTTCATGCTTCACCGTCCCCAGGGTCCCGTTGCCGGGCCGGGGTCTGGGCATGATATAGATGGCCTTGCCGTTTTCCTTGGCGTTGGCCTTCATGGAGAAGGGCGTCTTCAAAAAGTCGCTGTCCGCCGGGACCTCCAGCCCCACGTTTTTCTCGGAAACGGTGCTGTAATGGGAATCGCTCTGCGCGGCGGCGCGGGCCGCGGCCAGGACGCTGTCCCTGGTGTAGCTCTGGCCGGCGGGCGGAGTGACGACCGGAGCGGGGGTAACGGTCGGCGCGGGGGTGACGGTCGGCACAGAGGGGACCGGCGTCGTAGGGGCGACGGAACTGCCCGGAACGGTGGGGTCCACCGGAGCCGGACCGCCGCTGCCGGTCAGGCGGCTCAGGTCCTCCACGTCATAGGGCGTCAGCTCCACATAGTAGCCATGGGCCGCCGCGTCCACCTGGCCGGGCTCCACCCTGTCGTTCTCCGTGCCGTTCATGCTGGCGACCTTGGCGGACAGGAGCTTGCCCTGGGAGAGCGTGTAGATCTCGCAGCTGCTGACGCCGTTGACATGGGCCTGCATGGCCAGCACGCCCTTCTCCCGGCAGACGGAGACCGTCGGCTGCCCGGTGGGATAGCCCCAGGCCACCAGATAGGGCTCGCCCTTCTCGTCACAGCTGAAGATGGCCCAGGCGCCCCGGCCCGTCTTCATGCAGTCCAGCAGGATCAGCTCATCCACGCCGTTGCCGTCAATATCGCTGACGAAATAGCAATACCGCAGCTGGTCGTTCTTTCTCTCCCCGTCCAAGAGGGTCAGGGCCTGGTCGGTTCCCAGATAGGTCCTGGCCCATTTGTAATCCGGCAGGATCTCAAGGTACTTGCCATAGTATTTGGCCTGGTCCTCCCAGGTATTGTAGTTTACATAACTCGTCGGGATCGGGACCTGGGTCACAAAGGCGTCGGTCTCCGCGGTATAGGTTTTGATGGCATAGCAGCGCAGCTCGGCCTCGGCGGAGCTGTTGAACATGCCGGACATGGTCTTGTAGCCGCCGCTGCGCTTGTAGACAAAGGCGTCAAAGCCCATGGCCATCAGGGAATCCCGATGCTCCTCCTGGCGGCGGAAGTTGGTGCCCGCGGAGATCTGCACCGTGTACACGGTCTGGGTGCTGCCGGCGCTGTCCCCGTCATAATAGGGGCCTGTGGGCTTTTCCCAGGCCGTATAGGGCTGGCCCTGGGTGTTGAAGGGATCCGTCTGATAGATCTTCTCAAACTCGGTATAGGCCCATTCCGGCAGATACACGTTGGTCAGATAGGCGCTGTCCCGGTCGGTATGGCTGCAGATATGGTCCCGGTAGTGCTTGGCGGCCTCGGTGGTACGGAACTTGCCGCACATGACACGGTATTTGCCGTCCACCACATAGATATAGCTGTCATAGCCCTTTTCCAGCATGGAATCCCTGCGCTTCACGGCGCTGGCCTTGTCCCCGTAGGCGGAGATTTGCACGGCAAAGCCCTTGGTGAGGCTGGAGTCCGCCTCGAAATACTGATCCGCCGGATAGCGGGTATCGTCCGCCGCCGCCACGGCGCAGAGGGAGCCGAGGCAGAGGATTGCCAGCAGCAGGGCCAGTGCTTTCCGCATGATGTGTCTCATGGCGTTTCCCCTTTCCACATCTTGTATTCCTTCGACAGCTTTATTATACAAGACCGCGCTGCGGAACGCAAGAGCCTTTCCCGGCTTTGCCCCTGTTGGGCGCCGTCCCGGTTCAGTCCCGGGATCTGTTCCGATAGTCCTCGTCCACGCTGTCGCTCCAGCTGGCGGCCAGCGGCGCGGCGTTGCGCCGGCGGAAGGAGACGGCACGGCTTACGGCCTCATAAGCCACCTCGGTCCCCCGGGAATCCGCCTTGTAGTTCACGGACCGATCCGGCCGGATGCCCATGCGTCCGGCGGTCTCCACGGCGTCGATGTTGGCGGCCAGGAACAGGAACTCCCAGCCGTACTTCTCTTGCTCGTGGCGGATCATGCTCTTGACCTCCTCGCTGCCAAAGCTGCGGCTGGCATTCTCCAGGCCGTCGGTCATGATGACGAAGGTGGTGCGCTTGGGCACGTCTTCCTTTCTGGCGTAGCGGTGGATATTCGCGATGTGGCGGATGGTGCCGCCCAGCGCGTCCAGCAGCGCGGTGCAACCGCCCACCCGATAGTCCCGGTCGGTCATGGGCTTCAGGTCCTGCAGCTCCACCCGGTCGTGGATGGTCTGCACCCGGGAGTCGAAGAGCACCGTGGTCACCAGGCACTTGCCCGGCTCCTTCTTCTGCTTCTCCACCAGGGAGTTGAATCCGCCGATGGTGTCCTCCTCCAGGCCGGACATGGAGCCGCTGCGGTCCAGCACGAAGACCAGCTCCGTCAGGTCCGCCTTCTCCTCCCCGCCGCCGCTCAGGCCGGCGCGATCCTCGCTTCTGCGCAGCATGTCTCTGAAATTCGTTTTCATTTTCGTGTCCTCCTTGTTTATAGTTTTTTTGCTTACAATCACAATATAGGACATTTTTAATCTAAAAGGTCGCCTGCCGGGCGACATTTAAAAATTTTTCTCCCCAAGAATATAACTTTTTCTCTCCCCTGCGGCGGCTTGCGCAAATCCCCCGCCTGTGCTATAATGATGATCGGATGGTGCAAGGCCCGAAAGCCTTGCACCGCGCAGCTTTGTATAAACAAAGCTGCACAGCAAAAGAGCATTGCTCTTTTGCCCGATCATCCTTGCAATGAGCATCGGGCGAATGATTCAACGAATCATTCGCTGCCAAACTTGTTGTTTGGCAGCGAAATCAATCGAATCTCCGATTGATTTCGCCATCCGATGATCATTATGATCGGGGGCAGTAAACGATCGAGGTGTGCCATGACAGACGCCGCAATCCTGCAAGAAGCCCTCCCCCGGATCGGGGACTGGTACGCCCGCAGCCGCCGGGTCCTGCCCTGGCGGGAGGAGCCCACGCCCTACCGGATCTGGATCTCGGAGATCATGCTCCAGCAGACCCGGATCGAGGCCGTGATCCCCTATTATACCCGCTTCCTGGCCGCGCTGCCGGACGTGGCGGCCCTGGCCGCGGTGGAGGAGGACCGGCTCCTGAAGCTTTGGGAGGGTCTGGGCTACTACAGCCGGGCCCGAAACCTGAAAAAAGCGGCCCAGGTCGTGATGCGGGACTTCGGCGGCGAGCTGCCCCGCACCGCGGAAGAGCTGCGCAGCCTCCCCGGCATCGGGGACTATACCGCCGGGGCCATCGCCTCCATCGCCTGCGGGCAGCCCGAGCCCGCGGTGGACGGGAACGTGCTGCGGGTCCTCTCCCGCCTGCTGGAAAGCGAGGAGGACGTGCTGGCCGCCGGCACGAAAAAGGCCATGACCCGGCTGCTGCGGGAGCACTACCCGGACGGGGAAGACGCCGCCCTCTGCACCGAGGGGCTCATGGAGCTGGGCGAGACGGTCTGCGTCCCCAACGGAGCGCCGAAGTGCGCGCTCTGCCCCCTGCGGCAGCTCTGCAGGGCCGGTCAGCACGGCACGGCGGAGCGCTATCCGGTAAAGTCCCCGCCCCGCCCCCGGCGGATCGAGGAGCGCAGCGTGCTGCTGCTGCGCTGCGGGGAACGCTGGGCCATCCGGCAGCGGGAGAAGAAAGGCCTGCTGGCGGGACTGTGGGAGTTTCCCAACGAGCCGGGCCTTCTCGGCGAGGAGGAGCTGCGTGCCCGCTTTCCCGAGGCAATGACCGTCGCCCCCTGCGGCGGGGCGAAGCACGTCTTCACCCACGTGGAGTGGCACATGCAGGGCTGGCGGATCGAGCTGCCGGCGGAGCTGCCCGGCCTTGTCTGGGAGACGGCGGAGGAGATCCGCGCCCGCTACTCCGTCCCCACCGCGCTGAAGGCCTACATGAAAGTGATAAGTGAACAGTGAACAGTGAACAGAGAAGAGGAAAGCGTGCAGAGTGAATAGAGGGCACATGATCCGCGGAGGGATCCGATCCATCCCCGAAGGGGATACCGCATCTGTTCACTGTTCACTGTTATCTGTTATCTGTTCACTATATGAAAAACCGACCGCCCTAAAGGCGGTCGGTTTTTGGCCCCAACATGACCATTATACTATGCAATACGGTAAATTGTCAAGCACCTTTTGGTTGTTTTCACGGAAGTTTGTAGAAAATCGGCCTTTCCCATAAGATTTCTTTGTGAATTTTGTACAGTTTTCCCCTTGTTTTTCCAGCTCCGATCTGCTACTATATAGCCACAAGGATGAAGGTCCGTTGCAATATAGGAAAGATCCGAGGAACGGGAACCTGATGCAGCTGCTGGGGATGCGCCAGCGGGAACGACGGCAAAGAGCATACCTCACTTATGAGGCGGGGCCGAGAGCCCATTGAAAAAGCCGATAGCGAGTCCCGTGTACGACACAGCGGCAAAAAATCTGAAGAAAGAGAGGTAGCCAGGATGTTAGATACCAAGAACAAAGAGAAGTAGCCCTTGACTGTGTGAAAAATCGGACGTGTCACAGTCAAGGGCTGCTTCTTTTTTTGCCTTGTTTGCTGTCGGCTCCCGTATGGGGGCTGTATTTTTTTGCCCGCCGTTTCGCGCCGACGCCCCGTCCCGCACCCGTTGCGCCGAGCATCGCTCGGCGTCTTGCTTCCCCCTCTGGGGGAAGTCCCCAGTGCGCACACTGGGGAATAGGGGGGCGGCCCCCTTCCGTCGCCCTGCTTGCGCGAGACGCCGGACGACACCTCCCCCGAAGGGGGAGGCAAGAGCGCACCAACGTTCGTCCTCCGCCGTAGGGGCGCTTCACGAAGCGCCCGCCGTTTTGCGCCGACGCCCCGTCCCGCGCCGTAGGGGCCGTGGCTTGCCCCGGCCCGTCGTCCCGCGCCGACGTCCCGTCTCTCTCCGTAGGGGCCGACGCCCTCGGCGGCCCGCCCTTACCCCCTGTGCGTGATTCGCGGCGCGATGTGGGCATCGCGCCCTACGCGGGGTGTCCCCCGCCCCCAGGGGCGCGGGACCGGGCGTCGGCGCGGCAGGCAACCCGGAGCACCTCGCCTGTGTAAGGGGTCTTGGGTGTGTCGCGGCTCGTCTCACGCAAGCGCCGTGACGGAGGGGTTGTTCCGTATCCGCGGGCGACCACAAGGGATCGCCCCTACGGTGTCATCTTGAGCGAGCGAAGCGAGTCGAAAGATCTTTTCCGCAGCGCCGGGCAATGCCCGGCGAGCCTCGCGCGGGACGACGCCGGGCAATGCCCGGCGCTGCGGGCGCGAAATGGCGGGCGACCATAAAGGTCGCCCCTACGGGGCGGACGCGACGTCGGCGCGGGCCGCCCGCCGGCGCTTTCGGCTCAGGCCTCGCTGACCAGGAAGGGCCGCAGCTGCAGCACCGCGAAGCGGTCATAGCGATACAGGTCAAAGAAGTTGTCGAAGAGCCACTGGAACTCCTCCTCGGAGATGGGGTCGTAGCCCTCGTGGTTCGGATTGAAGCCGTCCTCCAGCTTGTACCAGGCGCCCTCCTCGGAGGAGATGCCGTTGACCATCTCCAGCGCCCCGTTGCGCAGGATATAGGTGGCCTGGTCGGTATAGGCCGCGCCGCTGGAGCCCTCATAGTAGATCTGCCCGTCGCTGGTCAGGCTGTAGCGGTAGCGGTCGCCGCTGTTGACCACGTAGGTGGGCACATTGTCCACCAGCGTGTAGAGGTCCAGGATCAGGTTGTGCTGATAGAGTCCCGCGCCCAGCTCGTCGCCGGCGGTCTCCTCCGGGGGCCAGATCACGCCGATGATCATCTCGGGGCTGCCGTCCCGGTCCATGTCCCAGAACTGATAGCCGAAGTGATTCGCGCCGTAGAGCCCGGAATGGACATAGCCCGGCTCGTCGGCATACCAGTTTTCCATGGTGCCGCCCTCCAGCTCAAAGTCCTGCCAGGCCTCGATCACCGGGGCGTAGAGATACCGATAGTCCGGGCTGTCGCTGCGCAGGGAGAAGCGCAGGACCGTGCCGGCGGAATATACCAGCCGGCTCTCTCCGAAAATCAGCGTGAGGACGCCGTTTTCCACCCGGAGGCTGCCGGCGGCGCCCACGCCCTCCAGATAGGGGTCCTGATACAAAAAGCCGTCTCCCAGACGGGTCCAGGCGTTGTTGATGCCCGCCGAACCGGGGATGTACAGGCTGAACAGCAGCTCCTCCCCCTGGACCTCCTGGATCCAGAGCTCCGCTCTGCCCTCGTCCTCCAGCCAGAGGCCGTAGAGGCTCGCCGGGGTCATGGGCTCCGCCGGGGGCTCCTCGTCCCCCGTTCCCGCGGAGGTCTCCGTCTCCGTCGGGGCCTGGGACGGCTCTGTCTCCGGGGGACTCTGGGGCTGCTCCGTCTCCGCCGGGATCTCCGGGGCCGGGGTCGCGGCGGGGAGCTCGGGCGCCGCCGTGGGCGGCTGGACCGTGGGAGCGGAAATGCTCGATCAGCCGTCCAGGCAGCCGCACAGGATCAGCGCCGCCAGCAGCAGCGCCGGAATACGGTTTCTCTCTGTCTTCATGGGGATTCTCCTTTCATTCTACTGTCACGGGGAGGGAACAGGCCCCGTTTTCGCAGGTATAGACGGCGCTCTTTCCCTCCATGGGGCCGCAGGCTTCCGTAAAGGGGGCGAAGCGGGCCAGCAGCTCGTCCCCGGGCCGCTTCAGCAGCAGGCTCATCTGGGGATCGAAGCGGGCGGCGAGGGTCTCCAGCAGCCGGGGCCTCTCCTCCCCCGCCGCGGCAAGGACCAGCTCCTTCGTGGGCCAGAGCTCCAACATCAGGCCCGTCAGCCCGAAGGCTCCGGCCATGGGCGCGCTCCGCACGGCGGCGCAGAGGAAGGCCGCCTGCTCCTCCGACGAGCGCCGCCAGCGCTCCTGTCCGCTGAGGCAGCGCAGCCGCTCGAAGAGCAGCAGCGCGGCGGAATTTCCGGAGGGGGCCGCCCCGTCGAAGCGCTCCAAGGGCCGCTTCAGCGGGGTCCGCGCCTCCTCCGCCGTCCGATAATAGCCGCCGTCCGGGGCCGCGAAGCGCAGCGTGATCTGCTTCGCCAGGGCCTCGGCCCGCAGCAGCAGGGCCGGGTCATAGTCCAGGGGATAGAGCTCCAGGAGCCCCAGCGCCGCGAAGGCGTAGTCGTCCAGCTGGGCGGGGACGGGCGCCGCCCTGTCTCCGTAGCACAGGGCCGCCAGCCGCTCCGGCTCCCGGGCCCCCGCGGTGTCCAGCAGGAAAGCGGCCAGATCCCGGGCGGCCCGGGCGTAGTCCTCCCGTCCGAAGGCCAGGGCTGCCCGGGCCAGCGCCATCAGCAGCATGCCGTTGGAGGCGGTGGGCAGCTTGTCGTCCTTCCCCAGCGCTACCCGGCGCTCCCGGTCCTCCCGCAGCCGCCGCCGATAGTCCCCGTAGCCCTCGGGCAGCAGGTTCCAGCGCTGGTTCAGCAGCAGGTTGGGGATGCTCCTGCCCCGGAAGTTCCCCTCCGGCGTGATGTCGTAGCACTCGCAGAAGTGCCGCCCCTCGTCCGCGCCCAGGACGGCCTGAACCAGCTCCGGCGTCCAGAGATAGCGCTTGCCCTCCTCGCCCTCGCTGTCCGCGTCCTGGCCGCTGCAGAAGCCGCCGCTGGGAACCGAAAGCTCCCGCAGGCAGTAGTCCAGGGTCTCCTCGGCCACCCGGCGGTACAGGGCGAAGCGCCCCTCCTGCCAGGCCTCTGTATAGCACAGGGCCAGCAGGGCGTTGTCGTACAGGGTCTTTTCAAAGTGGGGGACCAGCCATTCCCGATCCGTGGAATAGCGGCAGAAGCCCCCGCCGATCTGGTCATAGATCCCGCCCCGGGCCATCTGCTGCAGGCTCCGCTCGGCCATGCGCCGGGCCTCCTTTTCCCCGGAGACCCGGGCATAGCGCAGCAGGAACAGCAGGTTCTGGGGCGCGGGGAACTTGGGCGCGGCGCCGAAGCCGCCGTACTCCTCGTCGTAAACGCTCTTCAGCTGCTCGAAGGCCTTCTTCGGCAGCTCCGGGTCCAGGCGGCTCTCCCCCGCCGGAGCCTCCTGCCGCAGATAGGCCGTCAGTTCCCCGGCGGTCTTTTTGAGACTTCCCGGGTCCCGGCGCCATTTGGCCTCCACCGCCTGCAGCAGGGGGATCAGCCCCAGCTGCCGCCCCCGGTTCTCCCGTGGCAGGTAGGTACCGGCGAAGAAGGGCTCCCCCTCCGGGGTCAGGATCAGGGTCAGGGGCCAGCCGCCGCTGCCGTTCAAGGCCATGCAGGCCTCCATATACACCGCGTCCACGTCCGGCCGCTCCTCCCGGTCCAGCTTCACGGAAACGAAGCTCCGGTTCAGGATCTCCGCAGCCGCCGGGCTCTCGAAGGACTCCCGGGCCATCACGTGGCACCAGTGGCAGGTGGCGTAGCCGATGGAGAGGAAAACGGGCTTATGCTCCCTTTTGGCCCGGGCAAAGGCCTCCTCCCCCCAGGGGTACCAGTCCACCGGATTGTCCGCGTGCTGGCGCAGGTAGGCCGAGGGCTCCCCCGCAAGATGATTGGGCATGGCGATTCTCCTTATTTACACAGGGATCAACATGGATTATAATGATCGGTGTTATTATACTCCAAACAGGACGGCTCTATCAAGAGAAGCAAGTGAGGTTTTTATGGATTATATCGAACCGGCCTGCTGTTTTGACAGCAGCGTCTATCGGGGCATCCCGGACGCGGAGCCCTGCAGAGATCCCATCGACGTGCCCGGCGTGATCCGGGAGCTGGACGGGCTGTACAACGCCGGCCGGGAGAAGGAGGCCCTCTCCCTGCTGGAGCGCTGGCGGGACGAGGCCCGCAGCCGGGGCGACTGGCGGGGAGAGCTGAGCATGCTCAGCGAGCTGTTGGGCTACCACAGGCGGGACGGGGACCGGGACAAGGCCATGGCCGCAGTGAACGCCGCCCTGGACCTGATCCGCATCCACCGGATGGGAGCCACGGTCTCCGGCGCCACGGTGCTGCTGAACGCCGCCACCACCCTGAAGGCCTTCGGCCGGGCCCGGGAATCCCTGCCCATCTTCGAGCACGTCTCCCGGGTCTATGGGGACAATCTGGACCCGGCGGACTACCGCTTCGCCGGGCTCTACAACAACATGGGCCTGAGCTATGCGGACGCGGAGGACTGGCTGCAGGCGGAGCGCTGCTTCCGGCTGGCTTTGAAGGTCATCGCCCGCTGCAAGGATCCCGGCAACGAGCTGGCGGTCACCTGCTGCAACCTGGCGGAGCTCTACGACAAGCAGGACCCGGAGGATCCCCGGATCGGGGAATGCATGGAGCAGGCCTGGGAATATCTGAACGACCCGGCCCTCCCCCGCAACGGCTACCACGCCTTTACCGCGTCCAAGTGCATCCCCAGTTTTGATTACTTTGGGTATTTTCTGTATTCCAGAGAGTTGAAGGAAAGGGTGGAGCGGATCTATGCGGGGACTTGAGGAGGCCCGGGCCCTCTACGAGGAATACGGCCGTCCCCTGCTGCACCGGGACTTTCCGGAGCTGGAGGGCCGGATCGCCGTGGGCCTGGCGGGCCACGGCTCGGAGTGCTACGGCTTTGACGACGAGCTCTCCCGGGACCATGACTTCGCCCGGGGCTTCTGCCTGTGGCTGACGGACGGGGACGATCTGCTGTACGGCGTGGCCCTGAACCGCTGGTATCGGAGCCTGCCCCTGGGCGAGAGCGGAAAGCGCAGCGCCCTGGCGGAGGACAACTGCGGCGTGCGCCGCACCGCCTTCTTCTACCGGCACTATACCGGCTCTCCCGGCGCGCCGGAGAGCTGGCGGCAGTGGCTGAGCCTGCCCGCCCACGCCCTGGCCGAGGCTACGAACGGCCAGGTCTTCCGGGACGATCTGGGGGAGTTTTCCGCCATCCGGGAGAAGATCCTCCACGGCATGCCGGAGGACGTGCGCAAAAAGAAGCTGGCCGCCCGGCTGATCGAGATGGCCCAGACCGGGCAGTACAACTATGCCCGCTGCCTGAAGCACGGGGAGGCGGGGGCCGCCGCCCTGGAGCTGGCGGACTTCGTCCGGGCCGCCTGCGGCGCGATCTACCTGCTGGAGAAGCGGCACATGCCCTATACCAAGTGGATGCTGCGGGGCATGGACAGCCTGCCGAAGCTGGGTCATCTGCGCCCGGCGCTGGAATTCCTGCTCACCGGGGAGAACGACGCCGCCCTGCGCCAGGGGATCGTCGAGGACCTCTGCGCCACGGTGGCGGCGGAGCTGCGCGCCCAGGGCCTCTCCGACGGGGACTGGGACTATCTGGAGCCCCACGCCTTCGCCGTCCAGGGTCGGATCGAGAATCCGGAGATCCGGGCCCTGCACGTGATGGAAGGATAGGCGCCGGAGGCGAAGAAGGAATGAAGAGTCCGGACGGCAGAAAAGAACATGGAGGCCGATCGTTAGTCCCGCTTTTTCTATTTTCCTCCCCCCCCAAAAAGCGCACTTCTTCATTCCTTCATTTCTTCATCAGCGAAGCGTCTTCATTCCGACTGCAAGGAGGATTACTATGACCATCCAATGGCTGGGGCATGCCTGCTTTGCCATCACCCACAAGGGCTATACCATCATCATCGACCCCTACAACAGCGACTATACCGCCGGCTACCCCAAGCTGAGGCTGAAGGCAGACCTGGTGCTGGTGAGCCACGAGCATTTCGGCCACAACTACCGGGAGGGCGTGGCGCTCTCCGGCCGGCCCGAGAGCGAGTGCCCCTTCACCATCACCGCCCTGACCGCGCCCCACGAGTTCAAGATGGGCAACTGGCGGGGCTTCACTAAGATCCACATCCTGGAGGCCGAGGGGCTCAAGCTGGTGCACATGGGCGATCTGGGCACCCAGCTGGACGGCGGGCAGATCTCCCGGCTCTTCGGGGCGGACGTGTGCATGATCTGCGCCGGCTCCGCCACGGCCCTGCCCTCCCAGGAGGCCAAGCGGGCCACGGATGAGATCATGGCCAAGGTCATCATCCCCATGCACTACCGGGACCAGGGCCGGGGCGCCCACCGGCTGGAGAGCGTGGAGGAGTTCTGTAAATGGTTCGAATCCCCGGAGTTCATCCACCGCTACGATACGGACACGCTGACCGTCACCGAGAACCTGGAGCCCCAGGTGGCCGTGCTGCAGTATCAGGGGCCGGAGGGCTGGAAGGGGCTGCTCGCCCCGGAAAAGGAGCCGGAGAAGAAGGGCCTCCTGGTCCGGCTCCTGCATCGAAAATAACAAAAAACGATCCTCTGAAAGAAGGTTTTCAGAGGATCGTTTTTCGTGATGCGGACGGCTGGACCGGAGGCTCCGCTACCGGCCCAGGACCCGGGCCAGCCAGTGCCTGCCGGGGCGCATGGCCCCCTTGGGGCAGAACTCCTGGCAGCAGAAGCAGTGGATGCAGCGCTTCCGGTCGATCCGGGGGCGCTTTTTCACCATAGTGATGGCCTTGGCGGGGCAGGTGGCGGCGCATTTGCCGCAGCCGACGCAGGCGCTCTCTTCCAGCTTGGGGAAGGGCGTCAGGATGCTCTTGGCCACCGCGTCCACCGCGCGGCCCAGCTTCCCGCTGCCGAAGCGCAGGAAAACCACGCTGGACTGGGCCGGTACGGTCTCAAAATCCGGCTGCCGGAAGGGCTCCAGCTCCCCGCGGAGCTCCAGCTCCTCCACCTTTGCCGGGACCAGGCCCCGGGCCACGGCGGCCCGCAGGGTTGGCACCTGCTCCGGCTTCAGCCCGATGAGCTCCGCCGCCGCCAGATCCAGGGCGTGGGCGCTTTTGCTGGCCAGCAGGCAGCCGATCCGCCGGGGCCTGCCCTGGGTGGGGCCGTTGCCCTCCATGCCGATCACCGCGTCGCAGATGCAGAGCCGGGGCGCGCTGTATTCGCAGAGGTCCACCAGCACCTGGGCGAAGTCCTCCGCCTTGGGATAGCGGTAGTGATACTCCGGCTTCCGGGTGCCGGGCACCGAGCCGAAAAAGTTTTTCACCGCGCAGGTCATGCCCATCATCCCGTGGGATTTGAGCTTGCAGAAGTCGATGATGGCGTCGGCCTTCCGGAGCCAGCCGGTGTAGGGAAAGCTGCGGGCCAGCTTCCCCTCCGGGTATTCAACCTCCACCTGACTGAAGTCCTCGTTCAGCTCCGCGCCGTATTCCTCGGCGGCGCGGACGCCGCAGATCTCGTAGACCCGGTGGAGGGCGGCGGCGTTGTAGAGGCCGCCGGGGCTGTCCCCCAGCACCACCTCCGCGCCCCGCTCCCGGAGGAGCCGGGTCAGCGCGCAGATCAGGGCCGGGTGGACGGTGGCGGCGCTCTCGGGCTTCATGGCGGCCACCAGGTTCAGCTTCACAGCCACCCGCATGCCCGGCTCCACAAAGTCCAGCCCGCCGATGGGGGCCAGGACCGCCCGCAGGGCAGCCTCCGCCTCCTCAGGGTCATAGCTTGCGCAGGCTGCGATGGATACTTCCCGGTTCATGGCTCCTCCCCGAAATTCATCAGCTGCTTCGTGGCCCGATAGGCGATCCAGTCCCCGTACTCGCCGAAGACCTCATATTCCGCGCCCATCTCATGACAGTAGAACATAAAATTCTCCCGGCCCCAGGGCCCCAGCACATAGAGGGCCCGCTCGTTGTGCTCCTCTCCATAAATGTCCTGGAGATTGATATTGTCCCGCACCAGGAAGATGATCTCGTCCCAGAAACCGCCGGTGATCCGCCCGTCGGACCAGACCAGCAGGGCCGGGGTGGTCTGCCAGTCCCCGTAGACGTATTCGATCCCCGCGGCCTCCGCGTCCCGGCAGAAGTCCCGAGCCGGGGCGGGATTCCGCTCCTCGGCCAGCTTCAGGGAGGAGCCGTAGCTGCAGACCAGGTTCCCCAGGCACAGCAGACACAGGACCGGTATGGCCCAGCGCCGCCCCTTCTCCCCCAGGGCTTCCAGCACCGGGATCAGGCTCAGCCCCACCAGCAGATACCAGAGGAAGAGATAGATCTCCCGCATCCGGATCTCCACCACGATCCCGGCCAGCAGGGTGCCCAGCAGGCTCACGGCGGTCAGGGCCCAGAGCAGGGCGACGCCGCTCTTCTCCCGCCGCTTTTTCCACAGAAGCAGGGCGGCCGCCGGCACCAGCAGCACCGTCAGCGCGAAGAAGACCAGATAAAAGGCCCTGGGCGGGTCAAAGAGGGCCGTGTCCAGCCCGGTAACGCCCCGGACGGCGTGCCAGTCTGCCAGGAGCCTGGCGCCGATCCCGCCGCCGCCCAGCTCCACCTGACCGTAGATGGTCCGGGCCGGGACGCGCAGCAGCTTCATGAGCCCCCAGCCCAGGCCGTTTGCCGCGGCATAGGCCAGGGCGCGGATCAGGGTCCGACGGTTCGAGCGGCGCAGCAGCAGGCGCAGGGCCTCCACCGCCAGGATGGGCAGGGCCATGATCAGGGTCTGGCGCAGGCTCTGCATCCCCGTGAGAAAGCTCAGGGCCAGCGCCAGGGCAAACGGCAGGGGCCGGAAGCCCTTCTCCGGATCCAGCGCCGCCCGGGCGTAGTCCCCGAAGACCAGGCAGAGAGTGATGAGGTAACAGGCGTAATAGCTTGCAAGGGTGAAGAAGAGCTGGCCCTGGGGCTCCCGCAGGATGTCCCCGGCCATGGGGCAGGCCACGAAGAGCAGGATCGCCGCGAGGAGCCTCCCCCTGTTTTCCACGAAGGGCCGCAGCATCCACCAGAGGCTCCCGAGCAGCAGCAGGGACATCAGCGTAGTGGCCAGGGCCATGGACAGGTTCATGCTCCCCGTCAGGCCGTAGAACAGGGCCGCCGCCACAGGCGTGGCCACAGTGTAATACTGGTTGCCGTAGACCCAGTTGTCCGGAAACAGGGCCTTTTTCCGCCAGATCTCCCGGGCCAGCTCCATATCCGCGTAGATATCCCCATCGATCAGCCGGGGCATATAGCGAAAGTTCACCAGGGCGAACAGGCCGAAAAAGGCCGCCAGACACATAAGCGGCGGCAGCCATTGCCAAAGCGCGGACTTGTTGCGCATCGCACACCTCCGGGAAAGTTTCTTCTTCCCCGTCACGGTATCACAAGCTTCCTTTTCTGTCAAGAAAAGGGAGAAACACGGCCCGGGAATTGACATCGGATTTTTCGAATGATAAAATATATAGTTGGAATACAAGGAGACCCTGGGCCTCTCGAAAGGAGTGTTTTGGAATGAAAGCAAAGCGAATCCTGTCCCTGCTTCTTGCCCTGATCCTGTGCCTGTCTCTGGCCCCCGCCGCCCTGGCGGAGGAAACGGAGCTCTACACCGTGGAAATCGAGGTCACCTTCCAGCAGACCGACGCCCGCAGCATGCTGGCCATGATGAACAACATGCGCACCGGGGAGGACGCCTGGCAGCTGGACGAAAGCGAAAACAAGGTCTACCTGGAAGGCCTGGGCGAGCTGCAGTACAGCTACGCGCTGGAGGAGATCGCCATGCAGCGCGCCGTGGAGGTGGCCCTGAGCCACAGCCACACCCGCCCCAACGGGGAGCGCTGCTTCACCTGCCTGGCCTCCGACGGTACCCGGAGCTGGGGCGAGAACATCTGCTGCGGCTGGGGGCTGAACACCAACGCCGCTCAGGCCTTCGAGTGCTGGAGCGAGACCGATGAGCCCTATTCCGGCCAGGGCCACCGCCGCAACATGCTCAACGGAAAGTTCCAGACCGTGGGCGTCGCCCACGTGCGCTACGGCGGCTGTGACTACTGGGCCCAGGAGTTCGGCTACTCCGCCGATACCGGCACGGCCTGCGCCGCCGACGACAGCACCCAGACCCGCAGGGTGGAGGTCTCCTCCTCCCAGGTGACCGGCTATACCGCCGCCGAGCTGAACCCCGCGAGCCTGACGCTCACCGCCGGGGAGACGGCCGATGCCCCCCAGGCCGGCGCTGCGCTGACCATTTCCGGCGCCTTCTACGGCATCGCGCCCACCGCCTGGGTGACGCCGGACTGGCAGAGCGCCGATGAGAGCGTGGCCACTGTGGCCGACGGCGTCGTCACCGCCGTGGGCGCCGGCGAAACCAGCCTCAGCGCCACGGTCTTTGGCGGCCAGGTGTTGAGCGTGCCTGTGACGGTGAACGCCCCCGCCCAGACTCTGGCGGACGGGCATTATCTCATCCGGCCGGACTGGACCGTCAGCGCCATCGACCCGGCCCAGAAGTTTGAGCCCAACGGCAGCGCCCAGGGCGAGTATCTGCTCACCACGGATTTGAGCGCCGGAGAGAAGCTCAAGGTGGTCAAGGTGGTCAACGGCGCCATCAACGCCTGGTATCCCGACGGGACGGGCAACGAGTACACCGTGGACGAAGCCCACGCCGGCCATGTGACAGTCTATTTCCGGGACGCCTATTATCCCGACTGGGCCTCGTTCGGCGGCTATATCTACATCGGCCAGCCCCTGACCCCGGCGGTCTATGCGGAGGTCTACGGCGCCAGTCTGAGCCTGAAGGGGCTGATCGGGCTGAACTTCTACCTTTTCCTGCCCCAGGAGCTGCTGGGTGACTCCGCCGCCTACGTGACCGTGGACGGGGAGAAGCAGCTGCTCTCCGCCGCCCCCACCCGGGATATCGACGGCCGCACCGCCTATCAGTTCAACTGCCTGCTCAGCGCCAAGGAGATGCGCCGGTCGGTGCCGCTGAAGGTTTTTGACGGGCAGGATCAGCCCTACCCCCTGGTCTATCAGGGGCGGGACTTCACCGAGGCGGGCTACAGCTGCGCCGTCCAGGACTATCTGGACAAGGTCATGGCCGACTGCGACGCGCTGCTGCTGCTGAACCTGGTCCGGGCCATGAACGACTACGGCTCCTGCGCCCAGCTGCATTTCGACTACGACGCGGAGAACCGCTCCCCCCTGGTGACCGCGCCCGAGAACGTGACCGCCGCGGACCTGGCGTCCTACGCCCCGATCCGGGAGGACGGCGAAAACCCGGGCCTGCGCTACGTGGGCTCCTCCCTGCTGCTGAAGTCCGGCACGGTGCTGCGGCACTACTTCCAGCTGAAGAGCGGCAGCCTTAATGACTACACCGTCACCCTGGACGGACAGGAGGTCCAGCTGGTGAAGCAGGGCAAGTACTGGGTCCTGGAGCTGGACGACATCCCGGCCAAGGATCTGGACAAGTTCCAGCTCGTCCAGGTAACGAAGGGCAACGAAGCGCTTCTGAGCCTCAACTATTGCCCCCTGAGCTACGCCCAGCGGGTGCTGGACGGCGGCAGCGAGGACGCGGATCTGCAGCTGCTGTGCAAGGCCCTGTTCCGCTACTGGCAGGCCGCCGAGGCCTACTTCGCCTGAATCCCCCGCCGGGATTCTCCGAATAAGATAAGCTCCCCCTCCCCCGATCCCGCTCTGCGCGGAATCGGGGGTTTTTTCATTCTCCGCCCGCCGCCCGGTATTCGCTCGCCGCCCGGATCTACTCACCTCCCGGTATTTGTCGTAGGGGAGGGGCTTGCCCCTCCCGCTGTCATCCTGAGCGAGCCCAACGGGCGAGTCGAAGGATCTTTTTCCGCGTCGGCGCAGATCGCGGGCGACCGCAAGGGTCGCCCCTACGGGCGCGGGACGGGCATCCGTGCGCTCAACCTCCCCTGTGCAAGGGGAGGTGTCGCCCGGCGTCTCACGCAAGCCGGGTGACGGAGGGGTTGTGCCGTAATCGGCGGGCGACCAAAGGTCGCCCATACGGGGGCGGACGGGGCGGCGGCGCGGATCTACGGGAGGGGCAAGCCCCTCCCCTACGGCAAGAAACGAGGCCTCGGCGCGGATCAGCGGGCGGTCCCCCGTAGCGCCGAGCATTGCTCGGCGAACCCCACGCAAGACGACGCCGAGCAATGCAAAGCTTGGAACGTCGCACGCTTCCCGCGCGTCGGGATGCTCGGCGCTGCGAGAGACGCCTATGCGCATCGACGGGGACGGCAAAGCCTTTTCCATCATCCCCGAAGGGGATACAATAATTTTTCATTTTTCATTTTTCATTTTTCAAGGAAAAGGCTCTCCCCGGTCGGGGAGAGCCTTTTCCTTATGAGAGAGCGCCTCACAGCTTCAGGGCGTTTTCCTTGTTCCAGAGCTTGTCGAAGGCATAGCCGGTGACCTTCTCGCACACGGCGATCTCCTCCGGCGTGGCGGCGCTGGGATCCTCGCCCTTGCGGCGGGCGATCTCCCTGCGAATGATCTCAAACTCCTCCTTGTTCATGGCAAAGCGCCAGGTGAAGAAGATCGTGATCAGGCACAGCAGCACAGGCGCGAAGATGTAGATATAAGCGATGCCGGTCTGGGTGGCGGGCGCCTGCAGACCTCCCGCGTTGGCGATGACCTCGTCGTAGCCCACCAGATCCAGCAGCAGGCCGATGATGAAGACCGACAGGCCCGCGCAGATCTTGCGGATGAAGGTGGCCATGCCGGAGCAGATGCCCGGGCGGTTGATGGAGGTGATCAGCTCGTCCACATCCGCCATGTCCGCCAGGATCGCGTAGATGGTGACGGAGGAGCCGGCCATGCCCAGACCGACAATGAAGGTCAGGGCCAGGATGGCGATGAAGCTGGCCCCTTCATGGGCAAAGAAGAGCATGGCCAGGGTGGCGGCGATGCGCACCGGGAAGCCGATGAGGATGGGCGTTTTCTTGTTGGTCTTCGCCATGATGGGGTTAAAGAGCAGCATGCCCAGGAACTGGGAGATCAGGATGACGCCCATGAGCAGCTTGAAGTTGCCGTAGGAGTGGAGCACGTCGCTGACGAAATAGACCGCCAGGCCTGTGACGAAGTCGGTGGCCGCCTGACCGAAGATGAAGATGGCGATGAAGAGCCGGAAGCAGCGGTTCTTGTACACCGTGAAGGACTGGACGAAGCTCTCCTTCAGGCTGACCTTACGCACCGGCTTTTCCTTTTCCCAGGTGCCGAAGAAGGTCAGGAGGATGGCGATGCAGAAGATGACGCCGAAGATGATCGCCACCAGGAGATAGCGGCCGGCCTCGGTCTCCTTGGTGATGAGCAGGGCGGAGAGCAGAGCCGCCAGGATATTGCCGAAGGCGGAGAAGGCCATGCGCACGGAGGTGAAGCGGCCGCGGACGGTATAATCGTCCACCATGTCCGGCAGCAGGGCGTTGTAGGGCACCATGACGATGGTGAAGCCCGTGGAGAAGAGCACGTACATCAGCACGTAGAAGATGTACTTCAGCCACATCTCGGCCTGGGGCAGGGGCACCCACATGAGAATGAAGGTGATGGCGGAGATGATGCTGCCGATCAGCAGATAGAAGCGCTTGGGGCCGAAGCGGGAACGGGTGCGGTCGGTGACGTTGCCCATCACCGGGTCGGTGACCGCGTCCCAGACCTTGACGATCAGCGGAATGGAGCCGGCCATGGCGGGGGGCATGCCCAGGGCCTTGGTGAGGAAGACGGTGAAAAAGGTGCCGATGATGACGAAGGCGCCGCCTCCGTAGATGTCCGCCGCGCCGTAGGCGCATTTGGAGAGAAGGCTGTTTTCCCGGTTTCGATTCATGTCTTTACTCCTTCCGGTCTTGTATGATTGCCGTTTCTCGGATCAATCCTCCGTAAAGCGTTCCCGCGCGTGGAAGGTCTTGCAGATGGTCACATAGTCCCCGAAGACGGTGAGCTTGTCTCCCAGGTGGAACACCGTGTCCGCCCCGGCGGGAACGGCCTGCTCCCCCGGGCTCTCCACCAGCATCACCAGGATGCCGGTGTCCGCCTTCAGGTGGGTATTCGCCAGGGGCACGCCCTGGTACTCCTCCGGGATATATTTCAGGGTGACGAGGGCGATGGAGTCCTTGCCGATATAGTCCAGCAGTATGACCACGTTGCCCTCCTCGCCCCGGATCAGCCGGTTGGCGAAGCCCTGGAGGACCCGGTCGCCCCAGGCGCGCACCAGCGGGAAGCGCATGAACACAAAGATGATGGCCACGGCCACCAGGGGGATCAGCACGCCCAGCAGCTCGTCCCCGATCTGGGTGGCCTTCAGGGACAGGAAGACGTTGACAAAAACGGAGACGATGGTGACGTTGAACACATAGCCGAAGAGCATGGTGATCCGGGCCAGCCGCCGCCTGGGCCGGTTGGACAGGAACATCTCGCTCTCCCGGGTGGTGAAGCCGCAGCCGGTGAGCAGGGAGATCACCTGGAAGCGGGCCTTTTCCTCCGGCAGGCCCGTGAAGCGAAAGAGCACGGTGAACAGCTCCGAGATGACCCAATAGAGCAAAATGATCAGTGCGAACAGCGCAAAGGCCAGATAGACATTCATGCCGCTTCTCCTTTGTATCTGAACGGAGCGGGACGAGCGCCCGCACCCGATCCGGCAGCCGGTCGACCGCCTTTTTTTCAGCATACCATGACTCCGGAAGGAATGCAATCGCGAAATCCCTTCTCCGCGCGCTTTGCCCGGAAATCCTTCTGATTTTTCAAGGATTTGCCAAAACTCTGTTGACTTCCGGCCTTTAGCGTCGTAAAATTATTGTGGGTCAAGATTTGGATTTTTCGGCGATAAAACTTCAATACAGAGAGGATCGAGACATCATGAGCAAGGAGAAGAAAGACAGGCAGAAGGAAGAATCCGCCCAGCTGAAGGCGGAGATCAAGCAGATGCGCGAGCATCTCATGGGCCTGCAGCAGACCATCCGCGCCAAGGGCCTGCCCATCATCGTCCTGGTGGAGGGCTGGGCCTCCGCCGGCAAGGGAAGCCTCATCAACGCCCTTATCAGCGAGCTGGACCCCCGCTTCTACAACGTGGTTTCTCCCGTCATCACCCCGGAGGCGGAAGCCCGCTATCCCTTCCTCTACCCCTACGCCAAGGCCATCCCCGAAAACGGCAAGATCATGTTCTACGACTCCGGCTGGATGGAGGACTGCGTGCGCAAGTTCATGCACCGGGAGATCACCAAGGAAGAATACAAAAACCGCATCCGCGCCGTCAACGAGTTCGAGCGCCAGCTGCGGGACGGGGGCTATCTGCTGCTGAAGCTCTTCGTGGACATCAGCGACGAGGAGCAGCGCAAGCGCATGCGCGCCCTGCGGGAGAATTTTGAGACCGAGTGGCGCGTCACCCAGGAGGATCTGTGGCAGCACAGGGAATACGAGAACTTCCGGGATTGCTACGAGTCCTTTATGGAGAAGACCGGCAAGCTCCTGCCCTGGCACGTGCTGGACGGCAGCAAGAAGAGCCTGGCCGCCAGGGACGCTCTGCGCCTGCTGACCGAGCAGGTGGACAAGGCCCTGGAGGAGGGCCGCTATGTGGGCAAGCCCTTCAAGGAGGACTTCCCCCTGCTGAAGATGCCGAAGCTGGCCTCCGTGGACCTGTCCCCCGCCCTGACGGACGAGGAGTACAGCACCGAGCTGAAGAAGCTGCAGAAGCGCCTGGGCGAGCTTCACAACGTGATCTACCGCAAGAAGATCCCCGTGATCCTCTGCTACGAGGGCTGGGACGCCGCCGGCAAGGGCGGCAACATCCGCCGCATTGCCAAGCCTCTGGATCCCCGGGGCTTCGACGTGATGCCCATCGCCTCCCCCGAGCCCCACGAGCTGGCCCGCCAGTACCTGTGGCGTTTCTGGACCCGGCTCCCCCGCAGCGGCCACATCTGCATCTTCGACCGCACCTGGTACGGCCGGGTGATGGTGGAGCGGCTGGAGGGCTTCTGCACCGAGGACGACTGGAAGCGCGCTTACAACGAGATCAACGAGTTCGAGCGCCAGCTCACCGACTGGGGCGCCGTGGTGCTGAAGTTCTGGATCCACATCGACCAGGACACCCAGCTGGAGCGCTTCAATGACCGGCAGAACACCCCGGAGAAGCAGTGGAAGCTCACCGAGGAGGACTGGCGCAACCGGGAGAAGTGGCCCCAGTACGAGGCGGCCATCGACGAGATGCTGGAGAAGACCAGCACGAAGAACGCCCCCTGGTTCATCATCGAGTCCAACGACAAGAAGTACGCCCGCATCAAGGCCCTGAAGATCGTCATCGACGCGCTGGAGAAAGCCTGCGAGGCCCAGCTGTCCTGACGGAATGACGAGAATGCGGCGAAGCCCCCCGGGCGTCTCGCCAAAAGAATAAAGGATTGAACCGTTTATGGCTGCCAAAGAGAAAGAGAAAAAGAACGAACGCCCCCTGCCGCCCAGGCCGGAGAGCGTCTATGTCAACCGGGAGCTGAGCTGGCTGGCCTTCAACCAGCGGGTGCTGCTGGAGGCGGCGGACCCCAGGGTGCCGCTGCTGGAACGCCTGAAGTTCCTGATGATCTATCAGTCCAACCTGGAGGAGTTCTACAGCGTCCGCATCGGGATCATGACCCATCGCGCCCTCCTGCAGCCGGACAAGGCCGATCCCCTCTCGGGCCTGCTGCCCGAGGCCCAGATCAACGAGGTGCTGCGCGTCACCCGGGAGCAGCAGACTCTGATGGAGAGCATCTGGAAGGGCATCCGGGAGGAGCTGCGGGCCAACAAGGTGGACGTGCTGGACTTCCGGAAGATCAGCAAGGTGGACGAGCTGATGAGCAAAAAGCTCTTCGGCGATATCCGGGGCCTGCTGTTCCCCAAGTTCCTCAGCCTGGACCAGGGCCTGCCCTTCCTGTGGAGCGGGGAATCCAACATCATCGCCTTCCTGGGCCGGGGCACGGAACAGAAGCTCTGCATCATCCCCCTGGACCGGATCCCCGCCTACCAGAGCTTTGAGATCGACGGCTGCCAGAAGATCGTCCTCACGGCCCAGCTGGTGCGGCACTTCCTGCCCCTGCTGCTGAAGAAGGAGACGGTGATCCAGTCCGCCATCGTGGTGGTCACCCGCAACGCGGACGTGTTCCTGTCGGACGTGGAGGATCACGCGGACGAGGATCTGCGCCACAAGGTCTCCACCATGCTCACCAAGCGCCGGCGGGAGATGCCCGTGCGGGTGCGGATCTACGGCAAGCTCAGCGACCAGGCCCGGGCCCTGCTCATCAAAAAGCTCCGGGTGCCCGAGAGCCGGGTCTTCACCCAAAGCATCCCCTTCGACCTGTCCTTCCGCTCCTGCATCGGCGGTCCCGCCTCTCTGCGCTATGAGGAGCGCCGGCCCGCCCGGGACATCGGCCTGAAGAAGGGAGAATACTTCGCCTACATTGAAAAGCACGATCTGCTGATGAGCTTCCCCTTCCAGAGCATGCTGTCCTTCGTGGACCTGATCTACGAGGCGGCGGACGATCCGGAGGTGCTGTCCATCAAGATCACGCTCTACCGCATGTCCGGCAGCAGCAAGATCGCCGCGGCCCTGGCCTATGCCGCCGACCGGGGCAAGGACGTGCTGTGCCTGCTGGAGCTGCGGGCCCGCTTTGACGAGCAGAACAACATCGACTACTCCGAGATGCTGGAGGACGCGGGCTGCCGGGTCATCTACGGACTGCCGGAGCACAAGGTCCACAGCAAGCTCTGCGTCATCACCCGGCGGCGGGGCGGCAACATCAGCCGCATCACCCAGGTGGGCACCGGCAACTACAACGAGGTCACCGGCGAGCAGTACACGGACCTGTCCCTCATCACCGCCCGGGAAGAGGCGGGACGGGACGCGGAGGCCGCCTTCACCGCCCTCTCTAACGGCGAGCTTCCCCCGGTGACGGAGAGCCTGTGGTTCGCGCCCCTGGGCTTCAAGAGCCGGGTGCTGGATTTCCTGGATCAGGAGATCGCCAAGGGCGAGAAGGGCCGGGTGGCCATCAAGGTCAACTCTCTCAACAACCCGGAGATGATGGAAAAGCTCATCGCCTGCTCCCAGGCCGGCGTGAAGGTGGAGCTCTTCATTCGGGGCATCTGCTCCCTGCGCCCCGGCGTCCCCGGCCTGACGGACAATATCACCGTCAGCAGCGTGGTGGGCCGCTGGCTGGAGCACTCCCGGATCTACAGCTTCGGCCAGGGGGAGGAGCAGCGGATCTTCATCGGCTCCGGCGACCTGCTCAACCGCAATCTGGAGCGGCGGGTGGAGGCCTTCATTGAAGCGGTCACCCCCGACACCCGGGAGCAGCTCAACCGGGTGCTGGACGCCCTGCGGGAGGACAAGGAGAAAGCCAGCCGCATGCTCCCCGACGGCAGCTACGTCCGGGACGAGGGCGGCGAGGGTACTTCCTCCCAGGAGGCCCTGTACCGTTATTTCAGCGCCCGCAAGGTCTCCCTGCAGGACGAAACGCCTGAAAAGCGCCGGCAGGCTCCCGGCCGGGAGGGCGAGAAGAGCTTCTGGAGCTCCGCCAGAGCCTGGCTGCGAAAAGTATTTGTAGAAGACTGAGGAGGGAAGGATCATGGCTGAAAGCTACAACATTTGTCTGGACGTCGGCGGCACCAAGGTGCTGGGCGTCATCTTCAACGAGAAGGACGAGATCATCTACCGCCTGAAAAAGCGCTCCAAGAGCGGGGGCGAGGGCTCGGCCGACGTGGAAAAGGTCATCATCGACGTGGTGGAGGAGATGATCCGGGAATCCGGCATCGACCGCAGCAAGCTCAACGCCATCGCCTCCTGTGCGCCGGGCGTCATCGACCAGGACCGGGGCGTGGTGCTCTTCACCCCGAACCTGCCCTGGCGGGACTATGACATGGGCGCCGCCATGCGCAAGAAATTCGGCGTGCCCTTCTACGTGGGCAACGACGTGAACCTGGGCGTGCTGGGCGAATATCACTTCGGCGCCGCCAAGGGTTACAAGAACATCGTGGGCTTCTTCGTGGGCACGGGCCTGGGCGGCGGCCTGATCCTCAACGGCGCGCTCTACACCGGCAACCAGTTCAAGGCCGCCGAGTACGGCCACATGATCCTGGACCCGGAGGGGCCGCTGTGCAACTGCGGCCAGCGGGGCTGCCTGGAGACCTTCTCCAGCAAGATGGGCATGAGCGCCTATATCCGCCAGCAGGTCTCCCGGGGTCGGGAGAGCATGATGGCCGAGGCCGTGCAGGAGGGCGTGTTCCGCTCCAAGAAGCTGAAGAAGGCCCTGGCCGCCGGGGACAAGGTGGCCATGGAGGCCGTGGACCGGGCCTGCCACTATCTGGCCATCGCCACCGGCAACCAGATCAACACCTTCTCGCCGGACCTGGTGCTCTACGGCGGCGGCGTCATCGAGGCGGTGGGCGATCTGTTCCTGGAGAAGATCCTGGCCGAGGTGGACCGCTACTGCATGCCCCAGATCCGCCCCACCGTGGAGCTGAAGACCGCCGCCCTGGGCGACGACTCCATCCTCTACGGCGATCTGGCCATGATCAAGGGCCTGAAGTAAGGCCGTCATACGAAAATCTCCCCTCTCTTCATCGGAAGAGAGGGGAGATTTTTTTGTAATTCGTCTTTTACAGATTCCCGGGATAGACGTATTTCAGGCGCTCCCGGGCCAGCTCCGCCAGGCGCAGCACAGTCTGCCGGGGCGTGGGCGGCCGGTCGGTCATGTGGTAGCGGGGGAAGAAGCGGGTCACGTGCAGGGGGATCTCCTCCCCGCCGGGGAGGGAGGCCACCCAGGCCGTGAGCTGCCGGATCTCCTCCTCCGAATCGTTCACGCCGGGGACGATCAGGGTCGTCAGCTCCACGTGGCAGAGGGCCGCGGCCTTTTCGATGAAGCCCTTCACCGTCTCCAGATCCCCGCCCAGAAGCTTTTCGTAGGTCTCCGCCCGGAAGCACTTCAGGTCGATGTTCAGGGCGTCGACCCAGGGCAGCACCGCGTCGGCCACCGGGGCGCTTGCGCAGCCGTTGGTGACCAGCACGGTTTTCAGGCCCCGCTCCCGCAGGAGCTTTGCCGTGTCCGCCACGTACTCCCAGCAGATCAGAGGCTCGTTGTAGGTAAAGGCCAGGCCGATGTTCCCCCGGGGGCGGAGGGCATCGGCCAGCTCCGCCAGCTCCTCCGGGGAAACCCGCCGCGCATAAGCACTCAGGTCGCTGCCGTCGGAGCTTGAGATTTCCCAGTTCTGGCAGAAGGGGCAGCGCAGATTGCAGCCGAAGCCCCCCGCCGAGAGGATGCTGCTGCTGGGGCAAAAGCGGGCCAGGGGCTTTTTCTCGATGGGGTCCAGGGCCAGAGAGCTCACCACGCCGTAATGCAGGGGCACGAGCTTGCCGCCTCGCAGGCCCCGGGCCCGGCAGAGACCGGTGCTCCCCTCCCCCAGGCTGCAGCGGTGGGGGCAGACGGTGCAGACCTGTCTTTCCTCAGACATGGCGCACCACCTCGAAGCGCTCCATCTCAAAGTCCCGCTCCCGGGGGGAGAGTCCGGCCTTTTGCAGGGCGATGGACAGCTGCTCGTCCACCGTGTCCACCCCCTCCAGGTTGGGCAGCAGCAGGCCACGCCGCAGGCCCTTTGAGACGATGACGCCGTAGCGCTTCACGTCCAGCTGATCCCGGGAGCGGATCTTCTCCGGCTCGCCCAGCACGTCCACGCTGATCTCCAGGGCCGCCAGCTCCTCCTGCCGCACCGGGCTGAAGCGCGGGTCCCGGGTGGCTGCGGAGACGGCGTTTTCCCGGATCTCCTCGGCGATATTCCCGCGCACCGGGCCGATGGTGCCGATGCAGCCCCGGAGCCGCCCCTCCTTGTGGAGGGAGACGAAGACCCCCGCCCGCCGGGTCAGCATTTCCTCCGGCAGCTCCGCCGGAAGCTCCAGGCGCCGGTGTTCCCCGACCCAGGCCTCGATCACCGCCCGGGCCAGCCGGACCCAGGGATCCTCCTTGGCCCGCCGGGCCGCCAGGGCTTCCCGGCGCCGGGCCTCCCAGCGCGCCAGCATGTGCCGCCCGGGGTCCTCTCCCAGGACCCGGTAGCTGCAGACGCCGTAGCCCACGCCGAAGGGCCCCTCGTGGCTCAGCTGTTCCGTCTCCAGGGCGGAGCCGTCCAGGGCCCCGGCCAGGATGCAGAAGCTCCGGTGCCCGCATTCGGCGGCCTTGTCGCAGAAAACCTCGTCAAAGTCCAGCAGCTCGTCGAAAGCGGCCCGGCCCATCAGGTCCATGATCCGCGCGTCGTATTCCGGCCCCTCCGGAGCGAAGCCGTAGGGCCCCTCCGGCAGCAGCTTGTGGGACAGGTCCCCGCTGCCGACGATCAGCACCCGGCGGTCCAGCTTCTCCGCGGTTTTCCGGATCAGCTGCCCCATCCGGTAGTGGTCCGCCAGAGGCAGGTCGGACAGGCCCACCCGGACCAGCCGGTAGTCCCGCCAATATTGGTTTACATAATACAGTGGGATCATCGTGCCGTGGTCCAACTCCGCCTTCCGCTCCCCCAGGGTCCCGGCGGGGAATTCCTCCGCCCTGGCCAGGCTCTCCAGCTCGGACACAAAGTCCGCGTCGTAGCGGACCTGAAAACGGAGCTGTCTTGCCCGGAACTGGCCCATGTCGCCCCGGGCACTCTCCCCGGGGGACAGGTGAAAGTAGTCCGCGTACATCTGCGCGTGGGGGGAGCAAAGCACGATGGTGTCCGGCTTCAGCTCCCCGACCAGGGCCGCCGCTTTTCGAAAGGCCCGGTCGGTCTCTGCGATTTTTGTTTCTTCTCCCCTGCCCACCTCCGGCAGGATAATGGGCGGGTGGGGTACCATGACGGCGCCGACAACAGGCATGGCGCAGCCTCCTCTCCTGCTGATTTCTATCCGATAACCGTATTATAACAGTTCCCGTTCTCCGGCACAAGCAAAAGCGCGTTCTGCCGAAACGAAAGCGCGTTCTGCCGAGACGAAAGCGCGTTCTGCCGAGACGAAAACAGCCGGCGCATCCCTCCGATGTGCCGGCTGTTTTTCCCGTGCTGAAGCAAGGGGGTCCCTCCCCCGCTCGGTTTTTCTGTTTTGGCCTCGTCTTGGTCCCCCCTGCAAAGGGTCCTGTGGTCTTTCTCATCATTCAAAAAGCGCAGGGGAAACCGCGGCGGCGAAAAAATACAAAAGAATAAATGTTAGCGCAGCGTGAAATCCGGCGACTCCGGATCTGTCTGCCGACTGAAGGACAAGCGCATGCTCTCTTCTTCCCGTATTCGCTGTTGTCCCTTTCGTGCACGGGACTGGGCTTTTCTCATATCCTGCAGCATGCCGCGCAATTCCTTCAAGCTGTCTCTGTCGAGTTCGTCGATGGACATTTTCATTCTTCTTCAACCTCAGTTCAGCAGATCCAACAAGTCCTGATTGCTTATCTCGTCATTGAAAAGCATGACGAGTTCGGTGGGAAAAACCCGCAGCTCCCGCATCATCTCGGCTGTACTGTCGATGGAATTGAAAAAGAACAGCAGCGCCATGTAGGCGCTCCACATCATCCGCCTTTTCCCGCTCTCTATGGCATAATAAGTCTGACGCGTCACGCCGATGATATTTGCCATCTCTTCCTGACTGATACCGATTCTGGCGCGGAGCGAAGGGAGATTCGCCTGCAGCAGCAGGATGCTCACCTCTTTGTAATGCTCCGGGATCCGCCACTTTTCCCTGACCATAGCCGACACCTCACGCAAGGGCACTTGGATGATTCCAAGATCTAGTGGTTTTATTGTAGTACGAGCAGGGCAAACAGTCAAGATGTATTATCATGTTACATTTTGACGATTTTGGGCTTTTCTCCATTTTTCCGTCTTCAGCTTTCGCTCTCCCGGGCGAGGATGATCTCCGCCAGCAGTCTGGCCGCCACCTCCGGCTCGTCGGAGGGCACGCAGCAGTCCGCCTCGTCCAGGGCCAGTTCCATGATCTCCCGACTCATTCTTTCCGCATAATCCGGGGGAAAGCCGGCCAGCCGCTCCGCCAGGACTTCTTTCGAAGCCACCAGGCAGATCAGCATCAGCGGTTTTTCCGCCTCCTGTAAGCGCTTTTTTACCAGTCTGGCCACCGCCGCGTCCGTTATGGCGACATCATGCTGGGCGATCCGGGGCAGCTCGTGGATATCCCGCACGACCATGCCCTCCGCTCGCAGCGCCTGCCAGATCGGCTCCTCACTGGCTGGATTCCTGGCCGCTCCGGTCGCGATGAGATATAGGCAATTCATCTTGTTTCCTCCCTTTTTCCGGATAATCCGCTTCGGGGAGCGGATCATCCGCCCCCCGTTTTTTTGACAGCGTCGTTTACTTGTGCCTGTTGGCGGTCATCGCCATAGCCAGCAGCAGCTCGGCGTTATGAGCCTCGACCACCGTGATCGCGTCCTCCTCGCCCGCGAACTGCCGGACCAGTTCGCTGACGCCCAGCGGAACGTACAGCGTCTTGATCTTCGCCTCCTTCACCGCCTTGAGCAGCGGACGGATATCCGTGGAATCGAAGTACAGATTGCCGTTCAGGTCTACGCCGCCGAGAAAGGCAATGTCCCGGATCTCCAGCTCCGTGTGCATGATCAGGCTGAAAATGGCGGCATAGGCGGCGCAGCCCACAAGGTTCTCCTCGGTCTCGGGAAGGGGCTGGGGCACAAAGACCGTGACGTCCTTGTCGGACAGGTCGCAGGCCGCGGTGTTCCGGATGCACTCGTAAGCCGCCCGGATATACTCCCTCTGCAGGCCCGGAACAGGTCCCAGCACCCGGAGCTTCCCCCGGCCGGCGGTGATCGCCGCTTCGATCAGGAAGAAATGCGCGGTGCCCTGGAAAGAGAAGGCGGCGTTGATCTCGCCCGGATTCATGGCGAAGATCCTTCTGACCGTTCTCCCCGGCCCCAGCAGCTTTCTGACTTCCTCAAGAGTGAAGGTGTGGCAGTAGTCGTCGCCATTCTTGTTCAGCATGGGGCAGAGCGCGTCCGCAAAGCGCTCGGAATACTTCTCCAGATCCCGCGCGCCGGGCTCCACCGCGTAGTTCCGGATCAACTCGTCGGCGGCCTCCGGGGTGAAGTTGAGCTGCTCTCTCTTCAGCCTCAGGCGATCCATGACCTTGGGCAGCACATAGTCTTTCCAGATGACGGTCTTCTCCTCCGAACTGTAGCCCGGGATGTTGATCACCAGGAACCGGTCCCGCAAGGGCTTGCTGATCTTGGTGATATCGTTGCAGGTCGCCATGGCAAAGAGCCCGTCCGTGGGGATGGACTCCTCCAGAAAATTCTCATAAAAGCCCTGGCGGTCCAACAGCGTCAGCAGCGTGTCGGCGGAGCCCCTGGCCCCTTCGCGGCCCTGGGTGGTGGCCTTGTCGATCTCGTTGATCAGCAGCAGCCCCGAGCTGCTCTTCGCCTGCATCATCTTTTCCAGGATGATGCCCGGCTGAGCGTTGCTGTAGATCCGGGAGCTGCCCGCCAGTTCTTCCGCCTCGTTGCCGATGCTGGAGGCGTCGATGGGGATCACGGGCATCCCCAGCAGCTTGGCCACAGCCTTGGCGATGCTGGTTTTCCCCGTGCCCGCCGGTCCGTTCAGCAGCACGCCCCAGAGGGGCAGCTCGCCGGTGTGATTGATCTGGGCCACGATCTCCAGGATCCGGCTCTTCACCTCTTCCAGACCGTAAAACATCTTGTCCAGCGTTTCTCTTGCCTCCTCCACGCTGAGGACCTTCAGCTTCGGCTTCTCCCAGTTGATGGTGAACAGGTAGCGCAGAGCCTTCTGCGCATGCTTCACCGAGTCTGAGCTGCTGCCGAAGGAGCTGAGCCTGTTCAGATCCTTCCGGATCGCCCGGGAAACCCAGGCGGGGAACATGCTTTTGCAGATAGCGTAATAGGCCCTCAGCTCCTCGGGCTTGTTGAAGCTCGCTTCGGACTCGCACAGATCCTGAGAAGAGCTGCAGACATTGGAGATTTTCAGGCGCTCCACCACCGTGCGCATAAAGTCCGGGGAAAACTGCGCCGCGGGGGAAAAGGGCGATCTGTTCTCCTCATTCAGCTCCAGGGTGTAGATCGCATAGACCTCGTGCTTCTTGAGATGCCTGCCATAGAGGACGACAGAAAGCTTTTTCTCCTCCAGAAAGGAAAACAGCGGCTCATACTTGGCCTGCGCCTCGGGATCCGAGCTCTTCCAAAGCGGCAGCTTGATCTCCTGCCCGCCGCGCTTTTCGCTCAGCTCGAAGCACAGGCCGCTCCTGCCTTTCACAAAGGTCCCTTTGAGCGGCTCCTGATAGTCAAGGCTCGCGTTGCGCACGCTCAACACGCCGATAAACTCGTCGGCCCGGGTGCTCTCGCTTCTCATCTGTTTCTCCATTGCGTTCTCCTTTCCGCCGTTTGGACGCAGCTTTCGCTCCGCCCTCCGGCACCGTTCCGTCTTCCGTCCGTCTTTGTCTGCCTCTTTTTTCTTTTCCGAACGCCATATTACACCCAGTATGTTATTTTGTCAATATGTAAAATAATATTACTTTTTGTCTTTTTTGTCGGTATCATACTATTATCCAATAAGACGGCTTATACTGATCTTCAATTAAAAAGATTGAAATAGAGCAGGTATTGTGGTAAAATAATTCCGGTGATGCAAGGTGAAGAAATATACATTCACAGAAGAA
>CACYLY010000019.1 GCA_902775355.1 Oscillospiraceae bacterium | reverse complement strand
GAGCGGGCGAATCCCCGCTGGAGCACCAAAGTGAAGATCCTTTCGACGAATGTCGACAGGGTCTTGTCAATGAATACGGGATACGGAAGGCGGAAAAGAATCATGATTGCGAAGACGGGATTTTTTTAGTATAATTTGATTGGCTGTGACAGGAAAGAGAGTGTTACGGGAGGGAGCAAAGTATGAATGTCCTCATCCGATACTGGATCGTCGAGCTGGCGCTGGCTGTGCTGGGGCTGCTGGGCATCCTCTGGGACAAGGTCATTGCGAAGCGGCGGGAAAACCGGAGGATCCTGGAGGTGTTGAACCACGAACGGGAGCCGGACACCCTTACGCGGGAGATCCTGGAAAAAAAGCTGATCCTTCGATTCCTGGCGGAGTTCGCCTGGTGCTTTCCCGTTCTGGCCGGCCTGCATCTTTTCCTGCGGGGTCTGAACGCCAGCGATCCCGGCCTGCCGGCCTGGGGCCCGGGAGACCTGCCCTTCTGGGGCCCGATCGTGCTGATGGCCGCCGTGACGCTGTACATGCTCTTCGGGACCCTGAGAAAGGTCCTGGCGGTCCGCAGGGGAAAATTTCAGGTCCGGCGGCTCACCCTGGCCGGCGTGAAGACGGAGCGAAGCGCAAAGGGCGTGGAGAGCTCCCGGGAGTACCTGGGAAAGCGCAAGGGAGACCTGTTTGTGCCCTCGCCCGTGCCCCTGAAGATCGGGCTGTGGTATTACGTTCTGCTCATCCGCGGGGAGGCGGCCCTGGTCCTGCCGGCGGAGCTCTGGCAGCCGGATCTCGATCTGCCGAGATAGAAAGCGGCGGAGGAAAAGCCATGCGATTCCAACACACAAAACGGCCGGGCTTCCTGCTGGGCTTTATCGACTTCTTCACGGCGGGGCTCTTTTTTCTGATATACATGCCCTTCGGCGGCCTGCAGGCGGAGCTGGACGAGATCCTGGGCAGAAGGACCCAGCGATATGCCGTGGCCTATCTGCTGGGGATCCCCACGCTTTTTGTCTACACCCTGGTCTGGATGGCGCGGATCGCGGAGGAGCTGAAGGCCAGGGCCATAGAGCTGGGCGTGGAGGGCCCGTACACCTCGTTCCGGCACATGTTCGACTGGAACATCTTCGGCATCCTGTGCTTCGGCCCCATGATCGCCACCAAGCGCTTTTTCGACACCCTCAACATGGTCGAGTCCGCGCTGAACGCCCGGCAGGGATCCTGCGCCCGGCGCTGAGCAGGCAAAAAGCGCCGGAAGAGCCCGGAAAAGTCGAGCGGCAGAGAAACAGCCCGCCCGGCGGCCTGCAGGGCCCCTGTCCCTGCAGAAAAAGAAATAATCTCCGACGAAAACGGGAAAAGCCCGGATTCGTCGGAGTTTTTGTTTCCTTTGTGTCCCTGCGGCGGGGTGCAATTTTGACTCAGTACTGATAGATTTCCCGATGGGTCAGAAAATAGCGATAGTACAAGTCCTCGGCAAAGGGGACCAGTTCCGCCGTGCAGGGGCGCCGCAGGCGGGAGACGTCCAGGTCCCCCAGCCGGACCCGATCCAGACCGTCCGCGTCCTTCAGGCAGGCGGCAAGACGCTGGTAACGCGCCGTCTCCCCGGCGGGGACCCGCAGCTGTTTACCGATCTGCGCCCTGAAAGCGTCCGGCAGGGAATGCGCGGCGACCGCGGCCAGCAGGATGGGCAGGTCCGCCTCCGCCAGAGAGGCCCGCAGCCCGCGAAAGGCCGGGCCCCGGAGCTTCTCCGCGGAACGGGCCCCGTGCGCCCTGTCACGGGAGTCGTCGATCCGGCCGATGTCATGATAGGAGCAGGCGGCCAGCAGCAGGGCCGTGTCCCGCGCGTCCAGCCCTTCCTGCCAGGCGATCAGAGCGCCGAACAGGATCACGCGCTCGATGTGGCCCAGACCGTGGAGACGACTGTCATACAAAACGGAGAGGTCCAGGCTCTCATAGGCCCGGGTCAGCTGCGAAGAATAGTCTGTCTCCCGAAAGCGTGTCAGCAGCCCGAGCCCCGCGGCCCATTCGGACTGCAGGATCAGGGGGACGATGAGGGTGCGCATGGTCGTTTGCCTCCTGCGGGATCATTTGTGCGCGGCGGGATCAGGGGATCCCCCGGCCGTAAAGATCTGTGTCCCGCTCCTCGACGGCCGGCAGCTTCTCAGTTTACCACAGCCGCAGACCGGAGACAAGGGCGGCGGACGAAAAAAACGACCTCTCGTATAAAGTGCGCCGCATCCGGCAAAAATAGGCATGCAAACCTATTTTTGTTTGGAGGTTGAGTGTATGAACAGCAGCAGCTCCGGCGAATGGCTGGAGAGATTTTTCGCGGGAAAGGGCTTCTACATCGTTCTTTTCCTGTGCGCAGCGGTGATCGGCGGCTCCGCCTGGATGCTGGCCACGGGGTCCTCCGCCCCGGCGGAGGAGAAGGTGGAGGTCAGCAACACCCAGCCCGGCGCCTGGACGGAGACGGGCCAGCTGCCCTCCCATCGGGAGGACCGGCCCCTGATCGAGCCGGTGACGGAGCCCGCCCAGGCTGAGACGGAGCCGGAGGAGGAGCCGGCCCAGGAGGTCTTTTCCGAACAGCCCGCGGCCGTGAACCCCGTCTACGAGTGGCCCCTGCAGGGGGAGGTGGACCGCTTCCACGATCCGGAGACCCTGCGCTATGACGAGACCCTGGGCGACTGGCGCGTCCACGAGGGCATCGACATTCTGGCGCCCCTTGGCGAGAGCGTCTACGCCTCCCACGCCGGCAGCGTGGAGAGTGTGAAGCAGAGCGATCTTTTAGGGACGGTGGTGATCGTCAGCCACGGGGACGGCTTCCGTACCGTCTATGCCAACCTGGAGGAGCACCCCGTCGTCAGCGTGGGGGACTGGGTGGAGCCCGGCAGCCTCATCGGCACCGTGGGCTCCAGCGCCCTCTGCGAGATCGGCCAGGCCAGCCACCTGCACTTCGCGGTGACCTGCAACGGCGTGAATCAGAACCCGCTGGACTATCTGCCGGCATAACGACAAAAAAGCCTTCCGAAGCTCGGAAGGCTTTTTTTGAAGGGAAAGGGGGGCGGGGAGGAGTCGTCCTGCCATCCTGTGCGGAACGAAGGATTCGAGGAGACCTTCGGAAGCTCCCCTGCCCGGAGGCTGCGCTCAGCGAAGAACGACGCTGGTCATGCCGTCCAGACACAGGGTCGTGCCCTTCAGCGTGGCTCCGCCCTGACCGATCACGGCGTTGATCCCGGCGGGGGACACACCCAGCTGCTTCAGGTCGATCTCAAAGGCGTTCCGGGAGGTGTTGTGCAGGACACAGACAGACTTGCCCTTCCAGGTGGAGATGAAGCCGCCCAGCTGCTTGTCCGGCAGCTTCAGGGAACGATACTCGCCCCGGGCGATCTCGGGATTGGCCTGGCGGATCAGGATCAGCCGCTTATAGGTGCTGTAGAGACTGCCGGGATCGTCCAACTGCTCCCGGGCGCTGGGGCAGCCGGGGGAACTCTCGGTGCTCCCCGGGGGATCCTTCACCGTGTCGCCGTCGCCCCAGGGCATGGCCAGCCGGCGATTGGCGTCGGTGCCGGAGAGACCCCGGGTACCCTTCATGCCCAGCTCCTCCCCATAATAGATGAAGGAAGAGCCGGGGCTGAGGAGATAGAGGCTGGCCGCCATGGCCATACGGCCGG
The DNA here is from genome assembly GCA_902775355.1 of Oscillospiraceae bacterium. Taxonomy (GTDB): domain Bacteria; phylum Bacillota; class Clostridia; order Oscillospirales; family Oscillospiraceae; genus Limivicinus. Next base: position 74,945 of record CACYLY010000019.1, on the reverse strand, counting down.
AACGAAGGTCGAGGACAGCTCCGATCCGGTCCATATCATGGTTGGTGAGGAAGGAGACCGGCATGGCGTCGCTGCGGAGCTTTTCCGTGCGCCGCAGATAGTCCTGCACATAGTCGGTGTAGGTCTGCACGCCATTGGAGAGCGCGGCCATGTACAGCAGACCGCCGTAGCCCGAAAGGGAAAAGTTGAAACAGTTCAGCGCCGGAAGATACTTGTCGACGACAGCGTCGGAATCCCAGACCTCCGCAACGGTGTAGATCTGCGGATCGATCTTCTTGAGCTCCTGCATGTACCAGGTCCAGTAAGCCGCGTTGGGCTCGTGATCCTCAAAGTAGAGGTACTTGGCGGCGTCGAAGCGGAAACCGTCCACGCCCTTGTCCAGATAGAAACGGGCGATCTTCAGCATCTCCTGCCGGACGTTCTCGTTGTCGAAGTTCAGCTCCGGCATCTCCGGAACGAAGTTGCACTCATAGAGGTCGCTGCTGCCGGGGATGCTCGCAAAGCTGCGGCCGAAGGGGACCTTTCCCGCGGGGCACCAGGAATAGAAATCATAGTAGGGACTGGCCTTGTCGCCCGTTTTGTGGGCTTCGCAAAAGGCCTTGAACCACGCGTTCCGGTTCCCGGTGTGGTTGAGGGGCAGATCCAGGATCAGCTTCACGTTCCGGCTCTCGCACAGGGCGGCCAGCTCCTCCAGATCCTCCATGGTGCCGAAGGAGGGGTCGATGTCGTAATAGTCGGTCACGTCATACTTATGATAGGAGGGGGAGGGGAAAATGGGAGTCAGCCAGATGCCCTCCACGCCAAGACTCTTGCCGGAGGCGGGATCCCCGTCGTTCAGGTAGTCGAAGCGCTGGATGATGCCCCGGAGATCGCCCACGCCGTCCCCGTCAGAGTCGGAAAAGGAGCCGACAAAGATCTCATAGAACACCCGGGCGTTGTCCTCCGTGGGGACGGGACCGAGCTCCGCCTCTCCCGCCGCCCATTCCTCCACGGGCTCCAGCCGCTCGGCGGGAGCCAGCGCGGGGATCTGCCCGAAGTCCTTGGGCCTGGTATAGTCTACCCTGGCGCTGCAGTCGGGGCTGACGGTGATCCAGACCTCCCGGCCCGGCTCGATGGGCAGATCCGCGGTCTGGACGCTGCCGCCGTTGCCGTTGACGATGAAGAAGCAGGCCCAGTCGGGGATCTGGATACGGTACCCGTCGCCCTCCTGCTCCATGGGCGCGCCGGGCCAGGCGTCAAACACGTTGCGCTCGCCGTTCCAGGCCCAGGCGGCGGGCTCCCGCCAGGACGCGGGGACGGCGGCATGGACGAAGACCGTGCCGGGCTCCGGCTGAGCGGCTGCCGGAGATTCGTACTGCACCAGGGCGCTGCAATCCTCACTGACGGTGATCCAGACCTCCCGGCCCGGCTCGATGGGCAGATCCGCAGTCTGGACGCTGCCGCCGTTGCCGTTGACGATGAAGAAGCAGGCCCAGTCGGGGATCTGGATGCGGTACCAGTCGCCGTCCTTCTCCATGAGCGCGCCGGGCCAGGCGTCAAACACGTCCCGCCCGTTGGCCCAGGCCCAGGCGCGGGGCTCCTGCCAGCTCTCCGGGACGGAGGCGTGGACGAAGACCATGCCGGGCTCCGGCGTGGAGGAGCCGGCCCGGACAGGACTGCGGACGAAGGCTGCGCCGCAGGCGCTCAGAGCCATGCACAGACACAGGAGCAGCGTCAGGATCGTTCTCGTTTTTTTCATGATCGGAACCTCGCTTTCCGCTTGATCGGATCTTGCGCGTCAATAAGAATGTAGCACGGAGGCTTGCCCGTGTCAATCGTGCCCGGAGACGGCAGCGCGATATTGCGGAACGGCAGGGCTGCCTGGGGGGAAAGCCCGAAAAGAGAAGAGTGAAAGGCTGCGGCCTCCCCTTCGGGGACGAATGCATCCTCACGCCGCAGGCGTGACGCCGCAACCTTTCACTCTTCACGCGTATGGTTTCGCTTTTTCAGTGCCCCACGTGCTCGTGGAGCTCCTCCTCGTCCATCTCCCGGAAATCCGCCGGGTCATAGGCGATGCCGTTTTTGTCATAGTAGTCCTTCACGGCGGCGCGGACGGCCTGTTCGGCCAGCACGCTGCAGTGGAGCTTGTGCACGGGCAGCCCGTCCAGCGCCTCCACCACGGCCTTGTTGGAGAGCTCCAGGGCCTCCTTCACGGTCTTGCCCTTGATGAGCTCGGTGGCCATGGAGCTGGTGGCGATGGCGCTGCCGCAGCCGAAGGTGTTGAACTTCACGTCGGTGATGACCTGGTTCTCGTCGATCTTCAGGTACATGCGCATGATGTCGCCGCACTTGGCGTTGCCCACCTCGCCGATGCCGTCGGCGTCGTCGATCTGCCCCACGTTCCGGGGATTGCGGAAATGGTCCATTACTTTTTCACTATAGAGTGCCATGACGATTCCTCCAGTTGCTTTTTATGATAATCCATCGCCGAAGGCGATACAATAACTGTTCACTCTTCTCTTTTCCCTGTTCACTCAGATCAGATGCTGCCGCTGGCCCTTCTGCAGCTCGTCCCACACCGGGGACATGGCGCGCAGATAGGCCACCACCTTGGGCACGGTCTCGATGATGTGGTCGATCTCCTCCATCGTGTTGTACTCCCCGATGCTCAGGCGCAGGGAGCCGTGGGCTACCTCGTGGGGCAGGCCGATGGCCAGCAGCACGTGGCTGGGATCCAGGGAGCCGGAGGTGCAGGCGCTGCCGGAGGAGGCGCAGATCCCCGCGTCGTCCAGCATCAGCAGCAGGCTCTCCCCCTCGATGCCCTCAAAGCACATGTTCACCGTGCCGGGCACGTGCTTTTCGAGGCTGCCGTTGATTTTGCTGTGGGGGATCTTGGCCAGCTCGGCAAAGAGCTTGTCCCGCATGGGGATGATTTTGGCGGTGTTCTCCTCCATATGGGCGCAGCTCTCCTCCAGGGCGGCGGCCATGGCCACGATGCCGGCCACGTTCTCGGTGCCGGCCCGCTTGCCCCGCTCCTGGGCCCCGCCCTCGATGATGTTGGTCAGCACCATGCCCTTGCGGGCGTAGAGGGCGCCAACCCCCTTGGGGGCGTGGAACTTGTGGCCGGAGATGGCCAGCATGTCGATGTTCATGGCCTTCACGTCGATGGGCATGTGGCCCGCGGCCTGGACGGCGTCGCAGTGGAAGGGGATCTTCTTTTCCCGGCAGAGGGCGCCGATCTCGGCGATGGGCTGGACGGTGCCGATCTCGTTGTTGGCGAACATGACGGTCACCAGGGCCGTATCCTCCCGGATGGCGGCCTTTAGATCCTCCAGGCGGACCACCCCGTCCTCGTGCACGTCCAGCAGCGTGACCTCGAAGCCCTCTTTTTCCAGCTTTTTCAGGGTGTGCAGCACGGCGTGGTGCTCGAACTTGGTGGAGATCAGGTGCTTCTTGCCCTTCCGGGCGCCCAGGCGGGCGGCGGAGACGATGGCCTGATTGTCCGCCTCGGAGCCGCCGGAAGTGAAATAGATCTCCCGGGGGTCGGCGTTGAGGCAGCGGGCCACGGTCTCCCGGGCCTGCTGCAGGGCCTCCTGGGCCTTCTGGCCGAAGGAGTAGAGGCTGGAGGGATTGCCGTAATTCTGCGTCAGATAGGGCAGCATGGCCTCCAGCGCGGTCTTGGATACGCTGGTGGTGGCGGCGTTGTCGGCGTAAACAAACATTCGTAATCATCCTTTCCATATAGGCTCCCCTGCCTGAGGGGGAGCTGGCACAGCGCGTCTCACGCAAGCGCTGTGACTGAGGGGTATTGTAAGACAGGGCAGTACTATCGCCACTTCCGCCCGGTGAGCAGGTCCTCCAGGCTCACGGTCTTCAGGTAGGCGTTGGTGATCTCGTCCAGCTCCTTCCACATGGGGATGGTCAGGCAGGCGGCGGCCCGGTCGCACTGGATGCTGCCGTCCTTGATGCAGGAGACGGGGGCCAGATTGTCCTCAATGGAGCGGAGGATCTCCTCCACGGTGTAGGCGGCGGGCTCCCTGCTGAGCCGGTAGCCGCCCTCCTTGCCCCGGGTGCTGTCCAGCAGCTCCGCCTTTTTGAGGCTGCCCACGATGGACTCCAGGTACTTCATGGAGATGCCCTGCCGCTCGGCCACGGTTTTCAGAGAGACAAAGCCGTCCTCCGGGTGCTGGGCCAGGTCCAGCATCACCCGCAGGGCGTAGCGCCCCTTGCTGGTGATATTCACAATGAATTCCCCCTTTGTCAGTAGGGTATTACCAGAGCTGAATATACCATGAATATAGTAGGAATTAAATAGACAATGTTCGCACTTTGTATAATTCGGGATCGCGCCGCGGCTCGTATCGCCGGGGCCGGACCCCGCTGCCGCCCGCATCCCGCAAAAAGCAGCCGTTTCGAATCCGAAGCGGCTGCTTTTGCGGTGGATATCCGATCCGTGTCGGACCCTGTATCAGGGGTCCCGGAGGAAGCTCTTGCCGTTCCAGCCGGCGCGGCCGTCCCGGGTGACGAAGAAATAGTAGTACTCGTTCTCCGCCAGGACCGTGACCGTCTCGCCCTGGGCCACCGTCCCCAGGGTCCCGTTGCCGGGAATGGGCCTGGGCATGATGTAGATCGCCTTGCCGTCCTCCCCGGCGTAGGCCTTTTTCAGGAAGGGCGTCCGCAAAAAGGCGCTGTCGGCGGGGACCTCCAGCTCCACGTCCTTTTCGGAGACGGTGGAGTAGTGGGAATCCCTTTCCGCCGCGGCGCGGGCGTCGGCCAGGACCCCCGCGCTGGTGTAGCTCCGGCCGGGCTCCGCTGTGACGGGCAGGACCGGCGTCGGCGCCGGGGTGGGGGCCTGGGTGGGTGCCGGCGTCTGGATCGTCACCGGCAGGGGCTCCGGAGACGGCGTCACCACGACGGTGGCCGTGGGAGGCGGCGTCTGGTAAGTGATCGGCGGCTGGGTGGGGATCACCGCGGGACCCTGGGTGGGCGCGGGGGCGGGCGAGTCCCTTCTCTGCAGGAGAACGACGATCAGCACGATGGCCAGGATCACGGCAATGGCGGAGGCGGCGATGGCCAGCACCGCCACGGGATTCACCCCGCTCCGGGGCGCGGCGGTCCGGGGCCGGCTCCGGGGCACGGGACCGCCGGCCCGGGATCCGGAGCTGTTCCAGGACGGCTGCCGGCCCTGCCGCGGGGCGGCGCCGCCCTGCGGCCCCCGGGAATACCCGCTGCTGTCATAGACGTCGGTGGCGTCGTCCTGCAAATAGGGGGAGCGCTGGCCCTTGGCTGCCCGGGGATCGGAGCCGCTGTCAGGCTGGTTCCCGGAATAATATGACATGGTAACACCCTCCTGTAAGTTCTGTCGGCGCGGGCGGTTTTGAGAAAAGCAGCCCGTCGGGGAAACGGACTGCTTTTGGGAAACTTTGCTTCAGTGCCGCTCGAAGCGGATGCTCTCCAGCATGGCGCTGAGATCCGGGTCCTTGGCCAGCTCGGGCAGGGGCGTGTCGTTGCCCTTGTCCTTGAACACCAGCACCTGGACATAGCTGTGCTCGTCCTCCGGGATGGGGACGCAGAAGCAGAGGGTGTCCCCCTCCAGGTACTTCACCGCGTCCACGCTGCCGTAGCGCACGGGGGCGAAGCTCTTGTGCTTCTCCGCCAGAGAGGCGCAGTGGGCGGCAAAGTCCTCCCCGGTGAAGTAGGCGGCGTACTCCAGCTGCAGGCTGAAGTCCTCGCCCTGGACCAGGGCCACATGGGAGTCGCTGGAATAGCTGAGAAAATCCTCCGACACCACGGCGTAACGGAACTTGTCCCCGTCGTAGCCCAGGCGCATCTCCACGGTGGCGGCGTTCTGATAGCCGGAGATGAAGCTGTAGCTGCCGGTCTTCCAGTTGGCGGGCGGGGCCTTCTTCGTCTCAGCGGCTTTGGCGGCGGGGGCGGCCTTGGCGCCCTTCTTCTTCATCAGCAGCAGGGCGGCGGCTCCGGCGGCCAGGCCCAGGGGGGCGAGGATCGTCCATTTTTTCATGGGATCATCTCCTGATTATTGAGTTTAGGTAAATCCAGTATACCCTATCTTTTGCCCTTTGCCAAGTCTTTTATCCCAGCGGCCGGACCCGGACCTCGCCGGAATGCACCGAGCGCTCCGAGCCGTCGGCAAGCCGCACCCGCAGGGCGTAGTCCGGCTCCAGGTCCAGCACCCGGACCGGCTCCGGCTCCCGCCCGGGGGAGAGCAGCTCCGCCTCCCGGCCCAGCACCAGGGAGCGGGCGCGGTAGGCCTCGAAGCAGTCCGCCAGGGAAGCGCCGCCGCAGTAGCGCCAGAGCCGGTTCAGGATCCCGGCGGCGACGCGGCAGCGCAGCTCCGGCAGCTCCCGCTCCGGGAAAACGGCCCCGGCCAGCTCCCGCAGCTCCGCCGGGAAGCCCCCGGCGGGGACCAGGGCGTTGACGCCGACGCCCACCACCGCGTAGCTCAGCTGGCCGCTCTCGCAGTCCAGAGAGGCCTCGGTGAGGATGCCGCAGACCTTTTTGCCCGCCATAAAGACGTCGTTGACCCACTTGATCCGGGTCGGGCGGCCGGAGAGCTCCTCCAGGGTCTCCGCCACAGCCACCGCCGCGCAGGCGGTGATCTTCACGGCCTCCGCCGCCGGGAGCCTGGGGCGCAGCAGCAGGCTCAGATAGACCCCCGTGTCCTCCGGGGAGTAAAAGCTGCGGCCCATGCGGCCCCGGCCGGCGGTCTGACGCCCGGCTGCCAGGGCCAGGCCCGCGGCCTCGCCCCGGTTTGCCAGCTCCTTCAATACGGTGTTGGTGGAGCCCAGCTCCTCCTCATAGCGCAGGCGCAGGCCCGGGCCGTCCAGGTATTTTTCGATGCCCGGGGCGCTGAGCACGTCGCTTTTCGACAGCAGCCGATAGCCCCGCCGGGGGGCGGACTCGATGAGATAGCCCTCCGCCCGCAGCTGCTCCACGGCCTTCCACACCGCCGTGCGGGTGATCGAAAGCCGGGCGGCCAGCTCCTCGCCGGAGACGCTCCGGTCCGCGTGGGACCAGAGGAAGTCCAGAACCTGATCTTTGGTCATGCGGATCGTCCTTTCTGCAAAATGGGGTAGAGCCGTTTCGCCAGCAGCGCTGCCAGGGTGAGCTTCAGCCCGTCCGGCAGCAGATAGGGCAGCACACACCAGCCCAGGGCCGCCCCTACGCTGATGGGGCCGGTGTTTCTCGCGTAGAGCAGCACGAACCAGGCGGTGCCGAAGGCGTAGCACAGCGCAAGGCCCAGGACCATTCCCCCCAGCAGGGCCGGGAGCGCGCGCCCCAGCCTGTCCGCCGCGAGGCCGGTGCAGAGCGCCGTGAACACGAAGCCCAGCAGATAACCGCCGGTGACCCCCAGCAGGGCGCCCACGCCGCCCTTGAAGCCGGCAAAGACCGGCAGGCCCACCGCTCCAAGCAGCAGATAGACGCCCACGGTCACCAGGCCCAGCCGCCAGCCGAAGAGGGCGGCCAGCAGACACACGGCGAAGGTCTGCAGAGTGAAGGGGACGCCGGTGGGCAGCAGGGCCGGCAGGGAGATCCAGGAGCAGACGGCGATCAGCGCCGCCCCCAGGGCCGCCAGGGCCATGTCCCGCAGGGAAAAACGTGGTTTCATGATAGGCACCTCGAAAAAGCTGCAAACAGATCCGCGGCCCCCTTCTTCATGGGGGAATACGGATTGCCACACCAGCGTGCGCGCTGGTTCGCAATGACAGGGTCTGCAGGTTTCCAAAATTTGAGATGCCCCTATTATACGCCGCAAAAGAGAAATGTCAACCGGCGAAAGATCAGCCGGTTGACAATAGAACAATCTCCCCGTAGCGCCGAGCATTGCTCGGCGTCGTCTTGCGTGAGGTTTGCCGAGCAAGCAAAGCTTGGAGCATCGCACGCTGCCCGCGTATCGGGATGCTCGGCGCTACGGGTGGCGAAAGCGGGCGACGGTCGGTCGCCCCTGCGGGGTGGGCGGGCATCTGCGCGAAACGGAGGACCCCTTCCGTCGTCCGCCTCGCGGGGGATCGGCGGACGCCACCTCCCCCTATGGGGGAGGCAAGAGCGCGGGCGACGGTCGGTCGCCCCTACGGGGTGGGCGTCGCCGCGGGACAGCGGGGGTCAGGCGCCGTCCCAGTCCGCCAGCAGCAGCTCCGCCAGGCCGCCGGGCTTGACCAGAGAGCGGGCCTCCTTCACCGGGACCCATTCCCAGCCGTCCACCTCGGCGTTGGGCCGGGCCTCGTCCTCGGCGGCGACGGCCAGAAAGTTCAGCATCAGGGTCTCGGAGGGGGCATAGTAGTGGCTGCCCAGGAAGCGGGGGGACAGGGCGGTCATGCCCAGCTCCTCCCGGATCTCCCGGACCACGGCGGCTTCGGCGGTCTCGCCCTTGTCCACATAGCCTGCCACCAACACCGGGTCCGGCTCCCCGTACTGGCGGATCAACAGCATCCGGTCCCCGGACTTGTCCAGCAGGATCACACTGACGGCGGCGCTGAACAGGGGAAAGCGCCAGTCGGAGCAGCGGGAGCACCAGAGGGTGGGCGGCTCCGTCGGGTGGGGCCGCAGGGACAGCTTCTCCCCGCAGACGGGGCAATAGTTCAGCTGCATGTCCGCGCCTCCTTTTCCGGCAGCGCGCCCTCCAGGCGCAGCAGGGCCTCCTTGCGCCAAAGCCCCCCGGCGTAGCCGGTGAGCCGCTTTCCGGCCCCCAGCACCCGGTGGCAGGGGATCAGCAGGGAGATGGGGTTGCGGCCTACGGCCTGGCCCACCGCCCGGGCGGAGGCGCAGCCCAGCTCCCGGGCCAGGTCCCCGTAGCTTGTGACCTCGCCGTAGGGGATCTGCCGCAGCTCCGCCCAGACCCGCCTTTGAAAGGCGGTGCCCCGGGGCGCCAGGGGCGGACAAAAGTCCGGCTCCAGCCCGGCGAAATAGGTCTCCAGCCAGAGGCGGGTCTCGTCGAAGACAGTCAGCTCCCGCGCTTCCGCCACGGAGGAAAGGCCGGCGTTTTCATGGGCCTGGCCCCGGAACCAGAGACCGATCAGGGCCTCGCCGTCAGAGGCCAGGAGCACGGGGCCCAGAGGGGTTTCGGCAGCGGCGATATAGTCCATAGAGCGCCCTCCTTTTCGCTTTTTTCTCGGCTCCATTGTAGCAGACCGGGAGGAGGGAAGCAAGGGGAGAGGGCGTGAATAGGAAGGAGGAGTCAGGAATTCGGAAGGATAACACTTGGCTCGCCCCGCCGCAAGGCAGGGGAGAGGCGAGTGATTTGGATGGAGGCTCCGTAGCGCCGAGCAGTGCTCGGCGTATGCTTACCCGCTGCGACCGGGCAGGGAACGCCGAGCACTGCTCGGCGCTACGGAAGGAGGCCCTGTATGCTGCAGCTTTTGCGGACGGCATAAGTCCCCGCTGGGGGAAGCACAGCGTTGGGAATGACCTTGGCGCCCGTCCTCTTGCGGGCGGAGCGGAGTTGTGATAAACTTTTATACAAGATGAAACCTTTTGGGCCGGGCAAACGTTATTCGGACAGATCGAAGAAATCGGGAGGACACGGGGATGAACAGCATTGCGGAGAGACTGGTAATCTGGATGGTATTCTTCTTCATCTTTGGGGCGCCTCTTGTCGCCACGCTTTGTGTGATCCTCGCGGGCCGGCGTCAGCGGCGCAGACAGGGAGAGCGGAGCACAGGACTCCGGGGGATCATCATTCCGGTGGCGATATGGGACGGCCTTGTGCTCGGCCTTCTGACTTGGGCATTCTGCCTCTTTGAGCTCCATTGGTATATGAAGCTCTGCTATATCCTGCTGGCCATCCTGATCGAGGGGCTGCTGGTGGGGCTGATGGCGGGCTGGTTCACCCGGAAGCGCTTTCTGCTGTGGCTGCCCTGCGCCCTGGCGGTGCTCGGGATCCTGGTGGGCAATGCGGCAAGGCAGGAGTACCTGCGCCGGATTACCCTGCCGGAGAGCTTTGATTTCCGGGACTATCTCCCTCTTCAGGAGGAGAGCCCCCTGGCCAGACTGGAGGAGGAGAGTACGCTGCGCTTTGCGGCGGACGAAAAGCTCCCCAGGATGGACGGGGCCACGGCGCTCTACCCGGTCTACGCCGCCTTTGCCCAGGCGACCTACCCGGAGGAGCTGGCAAGCTGGGATCGCTGGGACCTGGAGAAGCAGGTGGACTGCAGCACCACCTCCTATGCCTACAAGCGGATCGTAAAAGGGGACTGCGACATCATCTTCGTGGCCGGGCCCAGCAAGGAGCAGGAGGACTATGCCAGGGAGCAGGGCGTGGAGCTTGTGTACACTCCCATCGGGCGGGAGGCCTTTGTGTTCTTTGTAAACCCGAAGAACCCCATCGAAGGGCTGACGCTGGAGCAGCTCCGGGGCGTCTATTCCGGTGAGATCACCCGCTGGGACGAGCTGGGGGTCCGGGGCCTTGGGAAGATCCTGGCCTATCAGCGAAGCCCGGGCAGCGGCAGCCAGACGGCCCTGGAGCGCTTTGTGATGCAGGACACGCCCCTGATGCCGGCGGAGGAGGAAACCGTCATGGGCGGCATGGGGGATATCGTAGAGCAGGTCTCCAGCTACAAGAACCAACGCGGCGCCATCGGCTACTCCTTCCGCTTTTACGTCACCGGGCTGATGCGGGACTTTGACGTGAAACTTTTGCAGATCAACGGCGTGGCCCCCACGGTGGAGAACATCGAAAACGGGAGCTACCCCCTGGCGTCGTATTTCTACGCCGTGACCCGGGCCGACGCGGACGAGAACACCCTGGCCCTGCTGGACTGGATCACCGGCCCCCAGGGGCAGGCCCTGGTGGAAAAGGCCGGCTACACGCCGCTGCGTTGAGGAAACACATTATTCCACTCAAAGTAGAATTTATTCAATTTTCTCGTTATTTACGAATTGCCGCTTTTGCGTTATGATCATCCTGCGGGCCGCAAGAAAAGCAAAAAGGAGCAAAGCATCATGGACACTTTGAAAATCGGACAATACATCCAGCATCTGCGGAAGGCCGCCGGCATGACCCAGAAGGAGCTGGCGGAGAAGCTGAACATCTCCTTCCAGGCCGTCTCCAAGTGGGAAAACGGCGACACCCTCCCCGACACGGGGATCCTGCTGGAGCTCTGCGATCTTCTGAACACCACGGCGGACAAGCTGCTCAACGGCGGTACCCTGGCCGCCAGGGAGCGCAGACTGATGCGCCTGGAGGACGTGGTCACCGGCTTTCGGTATATGGAGAGCATCGGAAAGCTCTTCGGCGAGGACTGCAGCTTCTTCACCGGCATGGTGGAGGGGATCAACGAGAAGATGAACATGGACCTTCTCGCCTACCTGAAGGACCCCATGACCCGGGAGGCGCTCTACGCCGAGGTGCTGATCCAGGGGATCCTCTCCGGCCGGACCGTGGACATGGAGGAGATCGAGGCCAGCTTCCAGAACAAGAAGATGGTGGAGGTCATCCGCCGCTATCTCGCCAAGGCCGGCGAAGAGCCGCAGGCGTGAAAAAGCAAAAAACAACGACTCGACCAAAGGCCGGAAGGCCGCAGGGCGAGTCGTTGTTTTTTGCAGAAGAACGGTTGAACATATCGCAGAAAAGGACTTGCCGAAGCAAGCCCTTTTTACGACTGCAGGCAAAGTCGGTTTTTGTCATCTTGAGCGGAGGCGAAGCCGGAGTCGAAAGATCTGAAGTCTTGGAAACACGGATTGTTAGATCCTTCGACTCGCTGATACGCAGGCCAAACGAAGAGCGACGAAAAGCTTTAGGGTTTGTACTGTTCCAGAATCTCGAGAATGTCAGTCTGATACACGTTCCCGTTCAAAACGCTCCCATCCGGTCCGAAAGAGATGGTCCTGAGGTCTTCCGGGTCTTCCTCATAGGGGTTTGATACGGTTGTGTTTTCATCAAAATACTCGGCAAGATATTTCAGGGCGTTTCCGGCGGGAAAGATCACGTTGCCCTGATTGAGAGAGATCTGCAGAGGCTCGAAGCTCCGAAGGATCTCCCGGGTCCGATCGTTGTACGGATTCGGGTCTTCCGGACTGACGAGCCACGCAGGCTGCAGACGAATGGGGATCCCGGCTCCTGCGGCTTTTTCTGCAAAATGGAAGACCGGCTCCAGAGGGATGTGCTCCTGATGAAAAGCGTCAACAGACAAAAGCAGATCGTTGACGCCGCTGTCCGCCAGGCTGCGGGCCACCGCTTCGATCCGCTCCGGCTTCCGGGAGAAATAGCCGTTGGTGATCACCTGCCGCCTGCCGATCCCCAGCTCGGCGGCGGTCCTTTGGATCGCGCAGACCACCTCCGGGAAGAGCAGGGGCTCCCCGCCGAAGGTCATCACGGTTTTGATGCTGTGATGCGCGCAGATCTTCCTGACCGCCGCCGCGGCGATGCGGGGGTCGATATGGCCGGAGCAGGTTTCGTGGTCGCCCTCCGAGCAGTGCCGACACTTGCCCGTGCAGGCCAGGGTCACCACAAACTCGATGCGATCCAGATGCTTCAGGTATTGGTTCATCTTCCGCTGCGTCCTTTCCGTTTTTATCGTTTCCGCGTTCCCGCCTGCCCCGGATTCCGTTTTTATCATACATGCTCCCGGACGGAAAATCAATGCCTGTCCGGAAGGCAAAGGGAAAACGGGGAGGGAAAAGCCGGACGGGCGCTGATCGAGGGACGCCTGCGGCAGAAACCGACAGGTCGAAAGAGATCTGAAACTGACCAAAACGCAAAAAAGGCTCCCTCCGATTTTTCGGAAGGAGCCTTGTGCTGTCCATATCAAGTGGATACGCGGTGATCGCCGGAGGCAAGGGACGCGCTTTGCCTGCCGGAGATCAAAATACGTCCGGCTACCAAGCCGCCGGCGGCTCGCAAGTCAATTGGTCATGCTCTGCGGGTTCAGGTGCCGATGTCACCGATGGGATGCCGCCCATCTCCAGTTCCACGGATTCTACGCCTGATCCCGGGATTTGTCAATGAACAAACTGTAAATTTCAAAACGCCGGTCCCGGGGCGCCCGGTGGATAACGAAAAAGCTTGACAAGGCTTGGTATGAAATGTATGATTTGTATACCAACTTGAGAGGAGCATGATGCACATGGGAAAGCCGGGAGGAAAATACGCATGGACGGTCACCGTCGGAACAAAGGGGCAGATCGTGATCCCGAAGGAAGCCCGGGTCGTCTTTGACATCCACCCGGGAGATCATCTTCTGATCCTCGCCGATGCCAAACAGGGCATGGCGATCCCTCCGAAGGAGTCCTTTGAGGAATACTTCAGGAGCGTCTTCGAATAAATCGGAAACAGGAGGACTTTACGATGCCGAAACTACTCGGAATCCCGCTGATCGGATGGATCCAGTTGCTGCTCGGGACCGGTCTGGTCCTTTTTGCTCTGGTCAAATATCTGCGCCGCCCGAAGAAGAAAAAGGCAGCGGGATATTTGATCCGGGATGTGCACGTCATTGTCGGCGACGGCAGCGAGCTTTTTCATCAGAACGTTCTGATCAAAGGGGAGAGCATTCAAAAGATCAGCGGGGAAGCCATTGAGGACGCGGCGGTGTCCGTCCTTGACGGCAGCAGGTATACCCTCATGCCCGGCCTGATCGACTCTCATGTCCATATCCAGGGCGGTTTCAGCTGCCGCAGCGAGGCAGAGAGCGACGGCTTTCTGCGGGATAAGCTCCCCCGGATCTTCCGGGAGGGCGTCCTGCCCTACGGCATTACCACCATCAAGGACCTGGACGCGCCCAAGCACTTCATCTATAAGCTGCGCCGCAAGCTGAAATCGGGCGAGATCCTCGGGCCTGAACTGCTTCTTGTGGGTCCGAACTTCACCGCGCCCGACGGGCATCCCGCCAGCACCCTCGGCTCCAACAGCCCCTGGGCAAGAGCGGAGATGGCCATCGAGGTCTCCACCCCCGAGCAGGTCAGCGCCGGGATCCGGGAGCTGAAGCAGGCGGGCGTCGACTTTTTGAAATTCACCTATCAGGGCGGAGACTACTGGTATTTTGACGAGAAGCGGACGATCCGGAAGATCGACAAGGCGCTGATGCGGCAGATCATCCGGGAGGGCAGGGAAAACGGTCTTCTCGCCACCGCCCACGTGTTCTATTACGACGACGTGAAGGACTTGCTGGAGGCCGGGATCTACGGCATCGAGCACGGGATCCTTGACCGGGACCTGGAGCCGGACGATCCCATCATCGCCCTGTGGAAACAGTCGGGCGCCCGCTTCGTTCCCACCGTCAACGCCATGACCTACGAAAAAGATCCTTCCCGCATGGCCCACAGCATGCACAATCTCAAAGTGCTGTACGACGCCGGTATCCCCATCGCCATGGGCACGGACAACATGCTGGAGAGCATGACCGGAGAGGTCGAGCACAGAGAGCTGGCCTATTATGTGGAGGCCGGGCTGAGCCCCATGGAGGCCATCGTCCTCGCGACCAAAAACGGCGCCGAGCATCTTGGGATCGCGGATCGGAAGGGACTGGTGCGGGAAGGCATGGACGCCGACCTGATCCTGCTGGAAAAGGATCCAGGAGCGGACATCTCCAACATCCGGTTCATCGACAAGGTGTTCCTGAAGGGAAAGCTCGTGTTCTCGCAAAAGGCGATCTCCTCTTATGCCATACCGGATTATACTTACCCCAGCGATGTGTCGAGGCTGCGGTATCGGAAAGCCGACGGTACGGAGCTCCGCTGTGTGGACCTCTCCGGGTATGCGGATCGGGCTGAGATCACGCAGAGCCTGCTGCGGGAGGACGCTCCCTGGTCGGAGGAGACCTTCCACGTCGCCGGGAACCTCTCCTGCACGGACTGGCATTACAGCAGGCCCTCCGACCGGACGGATATCCAGGCGCGAAAGGAGGGCGACATCATCAAGCTCTCCGGGACCTTCAAAGGAAAGGCGCAGGAGAAGACCTTCAAGATCGGGGACGGCCTGTGGTACCAGATGATGGATCTGGCGATGCCCGCATTCATCGCCTCGGAAGAGAAGCAGATCGTGTTTTATTCCATCGGCACCGGGAACAATCGAGGCGCAATGGAGCTCGGGGAGTTTGCCGCCGAAAAGGCCGGAGAGGAAAGCATCACGGTGAACGGACAAGCCTATGACTGCGTGAAGATCACCTTTGTCCTGACCGCGTTTTCCTGGGCCTGGACGGGCTATTACTGGTTCGACAAAAAGAGCGGTCAGCTTGTGCAGACGGCCGAAAAAGGAAAGAGCGCCGAGAAAAACGGCTACAAGCTGAGCGAGATCCCTTGACGGCAGCCGAAACCGCAGGATCCCGACGAGCCCAAAACTGTCAGGGGCAGCAAAAACCGAATAAAAGCAACAAGGCCGGTCCCGGGATGCTCCGAGATCGGCCATCCATTTCCAAGTCCGGAGGTATTGGGATCATGGGCAAAAAAGTACCCGCCGCACGGCTCGACAAAGGGGAATTTGAAATCCCCGAAATCATAGGCATCTGCCGGTGATTACAGGGCTTTCATGAACTTCTCTGAAACCGCCCCAAACAAAGGATTTTTTGTAATCTGCTCACCGAATCCTTTTATTATGTTACACCGTTTCAACAAGGCCCGCGCCGCTTATAAGGGCAAAAGCAAGGGCAAGATAATCCCATAAGGCTTCTGATGGCGGCGGAGAGCGATCCCCGCCGCCGTTTCATCTGTCTTTTGCCGCTTACAGCTTCTTATAGACCTCGTCAAAGCAGGTTAACTGCCCATCGCCGAAGCGGATGGTAAAATCAAACTTCTTGATGGCGAACTCATTGTCTCCCAGAGGGTAGAGCTTCCAGCGGAAACCCCTGCCGCCGCCGCGCATCCATTTCACATACAGATCCCCGTCACGTAAAAAGACCTCGTCCGGATAAAAGGTGTCGCCCTCTTCGTGGGCGTATTTGCCGCAGAAGCTCTCCCAGGCAGATCTGTCGGGGTCTTTGACCATACGTTCCTCCAGAGTGAGGAAAGGCCTGGGCTCCTTGCCCCTTATGATGTCCCGGATGCCTTCGATAAAATCATCTCCGGCATGGGAATCCTGGGGATCCCGGCAGTAGAGAAGAATGAGCAGTCCGTCCGAATCGAGGAAGCGTTCATACTGGGCGTAGGAGCCCTTATGCCAGCCGCCATGGGCGACGATGAGACCCAGCTCCCCGTCGTTTCGGATCTCCCAGCCGAAGCCGTAGCCGCCCGCTTCATCTTCAAAGACTTCTCCGCTGTTCAGCATTACAGGGGTGTACATGAGCTGCTGTTCTTCGCAGGTGAGCAGTTTTCCCTCACGAAGCACCCGATCCCAGGTCAGAAGGTCGAAAATGTTGGAATATACGTTTCCGTCGCCGTTGGTACCGTCCTCCGCAATGACGCCGTAATCATTTTCGGATACGTCCGGGAGGATGTACCGCCCGTCCTCCAGTACCAGAGCGCGCACGAAATCGTCGGAGGGCCAGCCGTCCCGGCGGACATGGCAGACCGCGGTGGAGTTCATCCCGGCGGGCTCAAAAATGTTCTTTCGCAGAAAAACCTCAAACGGAATACCGGAGACCTGCTCCACGATCAGTGCCAGCAGGCAGTAGTCGCTGTTGGAATACTCAAAACCGTCCCCGGGGGCAAAGTAGGGCTCAGCTTCGCCTTCGCACAGGAAGCGGAGCACGTCGCGGTTGTCGGGGATCCGGCCTTCTTTTTCCCAGATCCCGATCAGCCAGTTGATGTCGTCAAAATAATCGGGTACGCCGCCGGTGTGGGTCAGCAGCTGCCGGACCGTGACGCCCGGATACGGGAGCCCGGGAAAATACTTCGTGATCTCGTCCTCCAGTCCCACAAGGCCCTTTCGGGCCAGCAGCACGATCGCCGCGGCGGTGAACTGCTTGCTGACGGAGGCCAGGTCGAAGATGCTGTCCTCCTGCATGGGGAGCCTGTCCTCCGGGTCCCGGAAGCCGACGGCTCCCTTGGAAATGATCTCGCCGTGCTCCGCATAGAGCCAGGTGCCGTTGAAGAGCCCCTTCTCATGGGCTTCGCGGACAAGATTTTCCAGCATTATCTTTTTATCCATAATCATATTCTCCTTTTGATGTTCGTTTTACAGCTTCATTACCGCGGGCATTTCTTCGCCTTCTACATAATGTTCCGGGTCTTCCACAAAGCCGAAGGACGCATACAGCTTTCTCGCGGCTTCATTTTCCGGCTCATAGGAGATCCAACAGTATTTTGATTCCCCGCACGGGAAAGACCGCACGAGTTCCAGCGCCTGCTGCATTGCTGCTCTGCCGTAGCCTTTTCTCTGATAGTTTTTGTCGATCATGAAGCGCCAGATCAGGTAACTGTTTTTCTGATACTCCGGGGCTTCTCCGTCGCAGAAATCCGGGTAGTCATAACCGATCATCAGAAAACCGACCGGGGTCTCTCCGTCATAGATCCCGAGAGGCAGCGCGAACCTCCCTTCCGATTTTGTGGCATAGGCCTCTGCCAGGCTGTAAATATTTCTTGCGACATAGTTTTTCTGTTCCTCATTTACTTCCAGGTCAATCAGGGCGTCAAAGTTCTTCGTATCGACATTGACGAGTCGGACATTTTTCATTTCGTTATTCATATGAATCTCCTTTGTTATTGATTATAACTTCCAGATCTGATCTTTTTACTATCATCGGCAGTGACCCGGCAAGTGCTTGTTTCGCAAAAAATAGGCATAAAAACACCGCAGAGAAGCAGCTCCCGTCGTGGCTGCATCCTGCGGTCCCCACTATCAGAAGTTACCCAAAACGGCGCACCAAACCAAAGGGGGTATGACCCCTCTCCTTATTATGCGCCTCTATTCAGTTAGCCGATGATAGCGTTTCTGATCATTGTTCCGTGCTCCTATCCAAGTAATAGCATTTGTATTTTACACAATAATAGCCAGAGAGTCAATGCTTATTTTCAATAACGAAATACCCCTTGCATATACTGTCAAGTTTGTGCAAGGGGTGTATTTCGCTCTCAAACGGCAAGACCTGAAAAGTATAAAGGCGCTGCCCTCGTTTTGGTTAATAAGGGCAAAAACAAGGGAAAACGGAGCTTTTTATGTTAGCAGGCCTGCGGAAGATGCAGGAAAAACAATGGTTTTCAGAGAATCAGATCGACAAACGAGAATTTGTCAGTCAGGCTGCTGGCCGTCATGTGCTTTCCAGGCACATTCCGTGATCTTCATGTCGGTAAAAACAGCCTTAAAGCTGGAGTCCTCGGGGCTGCAGGCATAGATACCGAATTGGATCTTTCCGCTGCCCTCCCACATGTGGCAGATGCGCATCTGGGTAAACGATTCGCCATCCTGAGAACATTCCATACAATAGTCATCTTCCCGTCGGCTGAGACGATACCACATGACCTTCACATCTGCGGGGATCGCGGTAGTGGCCCAGTCAGAGAACCCGTGGTTTGTTACTACAGAGCCCAGATGCTGAAAAGTCTCATTTTCATACTCCACAGAGCCCTTAAGCCAGTTTTCGGAATCCAGATACATGACGATGCCGCACTGGTCAAAGCGATGGTGGCTTCCTGAAAAATCTGTTTTGACGATAAAAGAGAAATATTTATCTTCCGTCTCTAGCTGAAATACCGGCGCGTTGTCATTCCGGAAGTGATAATACGTTCTCTGCCACAGATCCGTATGCGGTGTTGTTGTGATTTCGATTCTGTCTTCAGTGACAGAGTAGTTGACCGGTTCCCGTGTCCATTTCATGTTATCGGTAAACATTTTTCCTCCATCTTACAAATCTCGATTTATCGAGATGATTATACCGGAAAAGTGCGATTATTTCAACCATTCAAACCAATAAAGCCCCCACAGATACCATGTTGAAAAGTGATTGTACTCTGAAGCCTGATTTTGCTTGTTATTGTTATATCCGGTCGTTTTTTTTGTCCGAAATGCAGAAAAAACCTCTTCTGCCCTGGTAGACAAAAGAGGTTTCTTTGTTGCGTAAGTCCGCGTAAAAGGACACCAAAGCATAGAAAGACCGCGTAAAAGACATTATCATTCGCCGGAATCTGGCCCCGGATCTAATTCCATACGTTTGTTATATGCTGTCAGAAAACGACCCGAATGATCATCCGTATGCTCGAACAGTACCCACTGCTCGCGTTCTTCTGAATAATGAGGATAGGAGCAGGAGACCAGACATTCAATAATCCCGCCGTTATCCAACACAATTTTCAGGTCATTGATCTCGTTGATTGAGGCAGACAGAACACGTCCGCCAAGAATTCTGTCTTTGAAACGCGCTACATTTACCCACTCGTCATTATTCTTGCTGTCCAACTCATCCCACGATTGATAATCCAGTGTTGTAACCAGTATATCATGATTACAGATCACACGACTGAAACCCATCGCATGCAGGATCAAATCATCTGTGAAAACGAATTCAAGAATGTCTGCTTCACAGCCGAAAAAAGTCAGATGCTTTCCGATCAACTGATTGACAAATGACTGATGATCTTTCACAGCTGTCATTTTATTTCCTCCGACAAAAGGGACTGTTTTACTGCTGTATTCATTATAACTCTTTTCTGTTAAATATCAACAGCGAAAGAAAACCTCTCTTGCCCTGGTAGACAAAAGAGGCTTCTTTGATGTGTAAGTCCGCGTAAAAGTGCACCAAACCATAGAAAGAACGCCTAAAAGTGCACCTGCAGTGGAGCTCGGCAAACTGGTGTTTGTCAACTTGTTCGGTTTTGCTGAAAAGATCATTTCAGCGGCAGCACAGCGACTTCCTCCGCATCTTCATAATCGCTGTCTTTCTCACCGTTCGGCGCAAATCCAAATGAGGCGTACAGATGCCTGGCTGCTTCATTTTCCTGATCGTATGATGTACTCCATGTGTCTTCCTCTCCATCCGGAAATGATAGAACATAGTCCAAAAGAAGGTTCAGTGCATCCCTTCCGAATCCTTTTCCTTGAAATCTGTGATCGATCATAAATCGCCAAAGATAATAGCTGTGGCGATATATTTCCGCCATACCGTTATATTCCTCGGAATGGTGTCCGATCATGGCAAATCCGACCGCTGTGTCTCCATCGTAGATACCGAAACACTGAACAAATCTGCCGCTTGCATTTACGGCATAAGCCTGAGCCATACTCACCGTGTTCGAAGCAACGTAGTCTTTCTGCGATTCAGCAACTTCAAGCTCCATCAGATCAACGAAGTTATTGTCATTCACCTTTTCAAGTCTTATCCCTTTGTTTTTCAGTTCATATCTGCCTGTCATTTTAAGCCTCCTCAAATCCGGTTTTTACCGAATTCATTCTACCAAACTCCATAGGCCGCGTCAAACGCAAAAAAGCTGTGATGCAACCGTTCGTCTACTCCGAAGCCTGATTTTGCTTGTTACTATTTTATCCGGTCGTTTTTTGTCCGAAATGCAGTAAGAAACCTCTTTTGCCTTGGTAGACAAAAGAGGCTTCTTTGATGGCAGCGGAGGAAGGATTCGAACCCTCAGCGACTTCGTCGCTGCGCGCGCGATTGAAATGGTGTGAGGCTTCGAATCCCATACCCCCGATAAAGAAAAACAGCCCATCCTGACGGATGGACTGTTTTCTTTGGCAGCGGAGGAAGGATTCGAACCCTCACAAACGGAGTCAGAGTCCGGTGTGCTACCTTTACACAACTCCGCTAAACGCAAGAGACATTATACATGCTTTCGCGGAATTGTCAAGAAGTTTTTTCGGGAATTCACGGATTTTTTCTCAGCTTGGCCACCAGGGCGTGCAGGGCGCGGGCCCGGTGGCTGATGGCGTTTTTCTCCTCCGGCAGGAGCTGGGCGTTGGTGCAGCCCCGCTCCGGCAGATAGAACAGAGAATCGTAGCCGAAGCCGTAGATCCCGGCCTCCTCGTGGGCGATGACGCCGTCCATCCGGCCCTCGGCCCGGACCACGCTGCCGTCCGGCCGCACCAGGACCATGGCGCAGGCAAAGTGGGCCCGCCGGTCCTCCACGCCCTGAAGCACCTCCAGGAGCTTGCGGCGGTTGGCCGCGTCGTCCCCGTGGACGCCGGAAAAGCGGGCGGAGTAGATGCCCGGGGCGCCGCCCAGGGCTTCCACGCACAGGCCGCTGTCGTCCGCCAGGGCGCAGCAGCCGGAGATCTCCATGATCTCCCGGGCCTTCTTTTCCGCGTTCTCCAGGAAGGTGGAGCCGTCCTCCACGGTTTCGTGGTCGATACCGGCCTCCGCCATGGAGAGGATCTCTTCAAATTCGTCGCCCAGAATGGCGCGGATCTCCACCAGCTTGTGGGCGTTGTTGGATGCGATGATGAGCTTCATGCTGCTGCCTCACTTTTTCTTTTTCTTGCCCTTCTTGGGCTTGTTTCCCGCGGCGGCCTTCCGGGCTGCCAGCTGCTGGGGATGGGGCTTGGGCCGTACCTTCACGGGGACGGGAGCGGCGGCCTCTCCTTCGGCGGAGAGCTGCTTTACGTCGGGGAGCTTTCCCTCCCCGACCTTGCCGGAGGCCTTTCTGGCCAGCTGTTTGGCGTTTCTGGCCTTCTCCCGGAGGCTCTGGACGGTGGAATAGATCATCAGCGGCAGGGAAACGGTGTTCACGATGCCGATGGCCCACAGCGCCCAGCGGGGCAGGGGAAAGCCGATAAAGCCGGCGATGGTGGTGATCAGGGTGGTCAGACTGATGACGGCGACGCTGACGCCGAAGAGCTTTTCGATGGTTTTCATGCTGCGGCCCTCTTTCTCTGTCGATCCGGGCGGAGAAGGGCTCCGCCTGCAGTTCAATCTATCATGCTGCGGCGGGGAATGTCAAGGGTCGGCTGTTGACATTGGCCCCCGGCGTCAGTATAATGATGATCTGATGGCGGGACGCCGCAAAGCGTCCGCCGGAAGATTCTTCGGCACGTTCGAAGCGGGGAGGGACGCCCTATGGTGGATCTGATCGAAACAAGCTGCGCGGACTTTGCCGCCGCCCTGGCCTCCGACGCGCCGGTTCCCGGCGGCGGGAGCGCCGCGGCCCTGGCGGGCGCGCTCTCCGCGGCCCTGGGGGCCATGGCCGCCCGACTCAGCCTGCGGCACAAAAAGACCGAGGAGGAGCGGGCCCCCCTGGAGGAGGACGTTCAGATCGCCGAGGCCCTGCGGCAGCGGCTGCTGAGCCTGGTGGACGGGGACGCCGCCGGCTTCGAGCCCCTGTCCCGGGCCTATTCCCTGCCGAAGGAGGACCCGGAGCGGGAGCAGAAGCTCCGCGCCGCCTCCCTGGCCGCCTGCGCCGCTCCCCTGGAGCTGCTGCGCTGCTGCGGCGAGACGGCGGAGCTCCTGGCAGGGCTGCGGGAGCGGGTGAGCCTGATGCTGCTCAGCGACGTGGGCAGCGCCGCCGCCCTCTGCCGGGGCGCCCTGGAGAGCGCGGCCATGAACGTCTGGGTCAACACCCGGAGCCTGAAGGGGGACGCGGAGGCCGAGGCCCTGAAGGCCGAGACCCGGCGGATCCTGGACCGGGCCCTGCCCCTGAACGGGGCGGTGACCGCCGCCGTGCGGGAGAGGCTGGAGAACTAAGGAAGCGATGATTCGAACGGCAACAGGAAGATGCCGAAGGCGATTTGATCAGCGTTTCCTTAAGAAATAGCGTGTCAGAGTAGGAACAGCGCGTTGGCTCCGGACGGGGCCTGAAGTGCCGCGGGATGGGAAGTCGCCCGCGGACGAAGTCGGTGCTGTCTCCGCTTCCGCTGCCACAGGAGAGGAAACTCCCTTCGTGGCAACTGTCACGAAAGGAGTTTTTTGTATGAATGTGAAAAGAACCACCGTCCGGCTGACGGTGATGGCGATGCTGATCGGGCTGGAGATCGTGCTCTCCCGCTTCCTCTCCATCCCCACGCCCATTACCAAGATCGGCTTCGCCTTTGTCC
The DNA here is from genome assembly GCA_902775355.1 of Oscillospiraceae bacterium. Lineage (GTDB taxonomy): Bacteria > Bacillota > Clostridia > Oscillospirales > Oscillospiraceae > Limivicinus. Next base: position 52,108 of record CACYLY010000019.1, on the reverse strand, counting down.
CGGTGGCGGCCGCCGCCCTGCTGCTGGGGCCGCTGGAGGCGGGGATCGTGGGAGCGCTGGCGGATTTCCTGGGAGCGCTGCTCTTTCCCATCGGGGCCTATTTCCCCGGCTTTACGCTGACCGCCTTTCTCATGGGCCTGTGCTACGGGCTGTTCCTCTACCGGGAGCAGAAGTTCTGGCGCGTCCTGGCGGCCGTGGGCGTGCATCAGCTTGTGCTGAGCATGCTGCTCAACAGCCTTTGGCTCTGGATCATCTCCACGGCGGCGGACAAGGGCTACTGGGCCATGGTCCTGGCCCGGGTGCCCCAGACCCTGCTGCTGGCCGCGGTGCAGCTGGCGGTGATCCCCGCGCTGGTCAAGCTCCTGCCCCGGCTGAGGAAGGCGATGCCATGACCAAGAGGGAGCAGCGGGCGCTGGCCCTGGCCGCCCGGCGGGCCCTGAGCCCCGGGCGGCGCCGGGCCGACAGCGAAAAGCTCTGCAAGCGGCTGGGGCAGCTGCTGGAGCTGCAAAAGGCCCGGCGAATCCTGAGCTATGTCGCCCTGGAGGACGAGGCGGATCTGAGCGCTCTGCATGAGCGCCTGGGCCCGGATGTGCGGCTCTGCTTCCCGGTGAGCCTGCCCGGGGGCCTGCTGGAGGCCTGGGAGCCGGGGAATTGGGTGAAGGGGCCCTACGGCATCTGGGAGCCGGACCGGAGCTGTTCCCGCCGGGTGGAGCCGGAGGAGCTGGACCTGGTGCTGGCGCCCTGCGTGGCCTTCGACGCGGACTGTCGCCGCCTGGGCCACGGGGCCGGCTATTACGACCGCTATCTGCCCCGGGTCCACGCCCCGGTGATCGCCGCGGCCTTCGAGGTCCAGAAGCTGGAGCGGGTTGTCACGGACTCCCACGACCGCCCCATGGACGCCGTGGTCACGGAGAAAACCGTATACAGGAAAAAAGCCTGACGGAACGTCAGGCTTTTTCTGTACTACGCACTATTTCCGCCGGTCCGGAACGATCTCGATCCAGTAGCCGTCCGGATCCTCCAGGAAATAGATGCCCATGGAGGGGTTTTCAAAGCAGATGCAGCCCATGGCAGCGTGCTTGGCATGGGCTGCGGCGAAATCCTCCGCCCTCAGGGCCAGGTGATACTCCTGCTCGCCCAGGTCGTAGGGCTCGGTCCGGTCCCGCAGCCAGGTGAGCTCCAGGCGGAAGTCCGTGACCCCGTCCCCCAGGAAAATGATGCGGAAGCTGCCGTCGGCGGCATTCTTCTCTCGCACGGGCTTGAGCCCCAGAGCCTCGTCGTAGAATTTCAGACTCCGCTCCAGGTCGAAGACGTTGAAATTGAAATGATTGAAGGTAAACACGCGAAAACACCCCTTTCTGCTGCGATTATACCCTGCGCCATCCCGCCGGTCAAGTCATCTCCGTATTGATCTTTCCGCACCCCGCCGCGCGCCGGCGCATAGAATGCCCCGGTGATCCTGAATGACTTTGGAGAAGCTGCGCCCGGGACAGCGGGCGACGGTGCTGGCCCTGCGCCTGCGGGAGCCGCTGCGCCGCCGTCTGGAGGACCTGGGCCTGGCGGAGGGGACGGAGATCCGCTGCCTGGGGCGCAGTCCCCTGGGGGACCCTGCCGCCTTTCTGATCTGCGGGAGCGCCGTGGCCCTGCGGCGGGCGGACTGCCGCCGGATCGAAGTGGAGGGGTGAGACATGGAGCGGACCGTGGCCCTGGCGGGCAATCCCAACGTGGGTAAGAGCAGCCTGTTCAACCGCCTGACCGGGCTGCGCCAGCACACCGGCAACTGGACCGGCAAGACCGTGGAGACCGCCGCGGGCCGCTGCGGGAGCTACCGGCTGGTGGATCTGCCGGGGACCTACTCCCTGCGCCCCGGCTCGGCGGAGGAGCGGGTGACCCGGGACTATCTGCTCCGGGGCGAGGCGGAGGCCGTCGTGGTGGTCTGCGACGCCTGCTGCCTGGAGCGGAACCTGATCCTGGCCCTGCAGTGCCGGGCCCTCTGCCCGCGGATGCTGGTATGCGTGAACATGCTGGACGAGGCGAGGCGCCGGGGCCTGCGGGTGGACTGCGAAGCCCTCTCCCGGGGCCTGGGCTTGCCGGTGATCGGGCTCAGCGCCCGGGAGAAGGGGAGCCGGGCCGCGCTGATCGCCGCCCTGGACGCCCTGTTTGAAGCCCCGCCCCGTCCGGCGGACCCGGGCAAGGGCGCCGAAGAGGCGGAGGAGCCCTGCGCCCAGCGCCTCTTTGAGGAATCCCGCCGGCTCTGCCGCCTGGTCCTGCGGGGGGAGGGCGGCGCCTACGGCCCCCGGGACGCCCGGCTGGACCGGATCCTCACCGGCCGGGTCTGGGCCTTCCCGGTGATGCTGCTTTTGCTGCTGGGGATCTGCTTTCTCACGATCCGGGGGGCGAACCTGCCCTCGGCGTGGCTGAGCCGGGGCTTCGCTTCCCTGGGCGGCCTGCTGCGGCGGGGCTTTCGGGCCCTGGGCGCTCCCGCCTGGCTGGAGGGCCTGCTGCTGGACGGGGCCTACGGCAGCCTCTCCCTGGTGACCGCGGTGATGCTGCCGCCCATGGCCATCTTTTTCCCCCTCTTTTCCCTGCTGGAGGACGCAGGCTTTTTGCCCCGGGCGGCCTACAATCTGGACCGGCCCTTTCAGGCCTGCGGCGCCTGCGGCAAGCAGGGCCTGTGCATGCTCATGGGCCTGGGCTGCAACGCGGTGGGGGTCACCGGCAGCCGGATCATCGCGTCGAGGCGGGAGCGGCTGCTGGCGATCCTGACCAACAGCATCACCCCCTGCAACGGCCGCTTCCCGCTGCTGATCGCCCTGCTGGGCATGTTCTTCGCGCCGGCGGGGAGCTCCGCCCTCCTGTCGGCGGGGCTTCTGAGCCTGGTGCTCTGCGGCAGCGCGGCCCTGAGCCTGGCCGCCACGGCCCTGCTGGACCGGACCCTGCTGCGGGGGGAGAGCGCCGGCTTTGTGCTGGAGCTGCCGCCCTACCGCCGCCCCCAGATCGGCCGGGTGCTGCTGCGCTCCCTGCTGGACCGGACCCTGAAGGTCCTGGGCCGGGCCGCGGCGGTGGCGGCCCCGGCGGGGGCTCTGCTCTGGCTGCTGGGCCGGGTGCAGACGGAAAGCGGCAGCCTGCTGACGGTCTGGGCCGGAGCTCTGGACGGCCTGGGCCGCTTCTTCGGGATGGACGGGGCGATCCTGCTGGCCTTCCTTCTGGGCCTGCCCGCCAACGAGACGGTGCTGCCCATCCTGCTGGGGATCTACGGCGCCGCCGGCGGAGAAATGCCGGAAATCCGCGCCGTGCTGCTGCAAAACGGCTGGACTTCGGTCACGGCTCTGTGCGTGCTGCTCTTCACCCTGCTGCACTGGCCCTGCTCCACCACGCTGCTGACGATCCGCAGGGAGACGGGGAGCTGGAGGTGGACCGCCCTGGCCGCGGCCCTGCCCACGGCGATGGGACTCGTCCTCTGCGCTGTCGCGGCGGCGTTGGGGAAGTGAAAAATGAAAAGTGAATAGTGAAGAGTGAAAAGATATGGCGTCGGCTTCGCCGACGGACGAAAGAATGAGGAGAAAATCAAGCAGCGACAGTCCTTCCCCCAGCGGGGGAAGGTGCCCCAGTGCGCACACTGGGGCAGATGAGGGAGATGGCGCTTCGGAATGAACAGAAATCAATGGGGCGGTGTTCTCCCTCACCTGTCAGCTTCGCTGACATCCTCCCCCGCTGGGGGAGGAACAGTGTGCGCTTGCCGTCGGCCTCTACGGCGAGAGGATGAAAAAACACACGGATGGGAGAATAGCCATCCGTGTGCGGTTCAAATATCCTTTTTCTTTTCGCGTTGATACATTACAACACCGCCCGTCAGCGCAAGCAGGCATAGGAACAGAAGGAAGCTGAACCGGAAACGAGGGCTCATCGTTTCGGACGCATCATAAAGAATACGCTCTCCGCCCTCTGCGCCAGACATAACGAGAAGAGAGTATTTTCCGGTAAGGTTCAGAATCCTCGATTCGTTTCGGAGCTCATAGACAGTTCCATTGACTTCTCGACTGTGAGCCAGGCCCTTTTTCATGAGGGGAGCAATACTCGCGTGATAGTCTTCCAGCAGCCAAACGCCCAGCGGCTGACCGGTATGGTCGATTTTGATCCAAAGGTTTCCACGCATCAGGAAGAGACAGATATGGTCTTCTTCCAGAAAAATAAGGAAGCTCCCTTCGCTATGGAAGGAGATAGCATATTGGAAAACCATGCTGGAATCATAGATGCTGATCCAGTTTCGGCCATGCGATTCTGTGCCGAGCGCGATTGTCCCATCCTCATCTACGTCGAAACAAAGGATTCCCTCTTTTGCCGGTTCTTCTTCCGAAAAGGCAAGGTTGAGACTGCTCGTGACAGCGGCAGCCTGATCCTCCGACAAGGGGCCTTTCGTATGCCCTGCCGGGCCAAGCAGTTGAAAGCATAGAAGCAAGAGAATGGGAAGCATCTGAATGTGCACAAAAACACCGTCCTCCCATCAGCGCGGCCCCGTTCGGGGGCCTTCGCCCAGGCTACAGCAGCCGGAGAAGGTCCTCTCGGACCTCCTTTTTCCGGAGCCGGTAAAACAGACACAGGACGCCCAAGGCCACGGTGCTGACGATCAGGAAGAGAAGAGCGCCTTCCTGGTCCACATAGTTTTTCGTCAGGATATGGACCAGCGACGAGATCCACGCCGCCAGCAGCGCCACGAAGGACAGAATGGAGGACAGCCCCGGCAGGATCCGGAAGCGCAGGGCAGAACCCGTCTCCTGCCCGCGCAGGGCGCCCTCGATCACAAAGCTGAGCGTGGTGCGGGAAAACTCGTTGTGCTGGGCTCTCCGGGCCGTGAAGCGCGTTTCCTCTCCGCTGCCCTCCCGGATCCGAAGGCCGGGGATGGCGGCCAGCAGCTCCTCCGGCGGCCTGGCGGAGAGAAACTCTTCGGTTTTCATCATACCTACCCGGACCCTCAGTCCGCCTTGACGACGCCCACGGGGACCTCCGGGGCCATCTCCCGGATCTTCGCCAGGGCGGCGTCCATGGCCTTCTCGTCCTCGGAGACATTGTCGCAGATCTCCTTGCCGTCCACCAGAAAGACCATGCGGAAATAGTCGAAGAAGGCCTGGCCGCAGCAGAGCTTGCCCCGGACCTGCTGGACCCGGATGAAGGCCCGCTGCATCTTCGCGTAGGGCACGGCCTTTACCCGGAAGCCGTCCCGGTAATAGACCGCGAGTGTGCCCACCCGCAGCTTGTCAAAGCGCTCCGCCCGCTCGTAATCCGCTGCCAGCGCCGCGGGGTCCATCCCCTCCACGGGGCCGCTGAATCTCTTTTCCGCCATGGTGATTCCCTCCCGGTTTGTTTTTCTCCATCTTAACAGAAAAGCCTTGCAGTTTCCACCGGAATTTTTTATAATGTATTTGTTAAGCCCCAATTTTATGCCGCAAGGCGGAAGGGAGTCCCTATGTACTGCACGAGAAAAGTAACCGAGGATCTGATCTGGGTCGGCGCCGACGACCGGAGACTGGCCTGCTTCGAGGGCGTCTACGGCGTGCCCGACGGCGTTTCCTATAACTCCTACCTGCTTCTCGATGAGAAGACCGTCCTCTTCGACACGGTGGACAAGGCCGTGTACAGCGTGTTCCTGGAAAACGTGGCCCACACCCTGAACGGCCGCAAGCTGGACTATCTGGTGGTGCAGCACATGGAGCCGGACCACGCCGCCACCCAGGAGCTGCTGCTCCAGCGCTACCCCGAGGCCAAGATCGTCTGCAACGCCAAGATCCAGACCATGATGAAGCAGTTCATGGGCGTGGATCTCTCGGCGCGCACGGTGCTGGTCAAGGAGGGGGACACCCTCAATACCGGCAAGCATACCTTCACCTTCGTCATGGCCCCCATGGTCCACTGGCCCGAGGTCATGATGACTTACGACCTCACCGACAAGACCCTCTTCACCGCCGACGCCTTCGGCACCTTCGGCGCGCTGAACGGCCGCCTCTTCAACGACGAGACCGACTTCTTCGTTGAGGATCTGGACGAGGCGAGGCGCTATTACACCAACATCGTGGGCAAGTACGGCGCCCAGGTCCAGGCGGTGCTGAAGAAGGCCGGAAAGCTGGACATCGGCCTGGTCTGCCCCCTGCACGGCTATGTCTGGCGCAGCCACTTCGGCGACTTCCTGGAGAAGTACCTGCTCTGGTCCAGCTACACCCCGGAGGAAAAGAGCGTGCTGCTGGCCTACGCCTCGGTTTACGGCCACACCGAGAACGCCGCCAACATCCTGGCCTGCAAGCTGGCGGAGCGGGGCGTGCGCGTGCGGATGTACGACACCTCCGTCACCCCGGCCAGCTACATCGTGTCCGACGCTTTCCGCTGCAGCCACCTGGTCTTCGCCGCCACCACCTACAACGCCGGCGTCTTCGTCACCATGGAGCAGCTGCTGCACGACATCGCCGCCCACAACCTGCAGAACCGGAAGGTCGCCCTCATCGAGAACGGCTCCTGGGCCGCCACCAGCGGCAAGGTCATGAAGGAGATCCTGAGCGGCCTGAAGGGCATCGAGTTCATTGAGACCGGCGTCAGCCTCAAGTCCGCCCTGGCGGAGAACCAGCTCCAGCAGCTGGACGCTCTGGCGGATCTGCTGGCCGAGGAGATCAATCCGAAGCCCGTGGTCGTCGAGGCCCCTGCGCCCGCCGCCGAGCCCGCGGCCTTCTCTCCCGAGGCGGTGGACAACAAGGTCTTCTCCAAGTTCTCCTACGGCGTGGAGGTCCTGACCACCCGCGTCGACGGCAAGGACTACGGCTGCATCATCAACACCGCCGGCCAGGTGGCCTCCGCCGACCCCAAGAAGATCACCATCTCCTGCATCAAGAAGAACTTCACCTGCGACATGGTGGGCAAGGCCGGCAGGTTCAACATCTCCATCCTCACCGAGGACGCGCCTTACAGCCTGTTCCAGCGCTTTGGCTTCCAGTCCGGCCGGGATGTGGACAAGTTTGCCGATCTGCCCTATGACGACCGGATGGCAAACGGCATCCGCTACATCCCCCAGTACACCAACGCCGTCCTCTCCTGCGAGATCATCGACGTGAAGGATCTGGAGACCCAGGTGCTCTATATCGCCAACGTGGTGGAGGCCAAGGTCCTCTCCAAGGCCCCCAGCTGCACCTACGGTTACTACCACGCCCACATCAAGCCCAAGAAGAATCCGGCTCCCGAGGAGAAGGAGTGCTGGGTCTGCAAGGTCTGCGGCTACGTCTACGAGGGCGCGGATATGCCCGACGATTTCACCTGCCCCCTGTGCAAGCACGGCAAGGCGGACTTCGAGCACATCGTCCCCGAGGTCAAGCCCAAGGTCAAGGGCTGGGTCTGCAAGATCTGCGGCCACTTCGAGCCCTGCGAGGGCGAGCTGCCGGCGGACTACACCTGCCCGCTGTGCAAGCACCCGCGGGAGGACTTCGAGCGGGCCGAGCAGTAAAGAGCGTTTCGAGATTTACGTTTTGAAGAGCATCCCCATCCGGATCAAGGGTGGGGATGCTCGGACTATCGTCGGCGTTTCGACTGCCGACGGGGGAGAGACCCTGGGGAGAGACCCTTTTTCAAACGGCTGAAACCTTTTGCCCGGTCCGTTCGTTTTACAGGCAGAAGAAGGGAGGAATCGCCGTGGAAACCGTCAAAAACTGGCTGCTTGGCTTTGCCTTTTGCCTGGCCTTTGTGCTGCTGCTGGGGCTGCTCTGCTTCTGCCTCGCCCGGCCCTGGTATTACCGCCTGTTTTATCCCTGGGATCGCTTCAGCGGCACGGTACAGGTGGAGCTGGACGGAGAGCCCGCGGTCTTTACCGCGCAGAGAGATGCCCACGGGCAGGAGCGAGGCGCCCTGATCCGGGGCAGCGGCAGCACCCGCATTGCTCTCCATGCCTCGGATTATGGCGTGTACGGGTTTACCCTTCGGATCCAGGGATTGGAGCGGCCGATCTGCCTGAGCGCGCTCAAGTGGAACTGGGAAGTGATCCGATTCGATCTCACGCTTACGATAGATCGTGAGGACGGGACCGCCGCCCTCACGGGAACGGTCCGGCACACCAACGACCGGGGACAGTTTGAAGACCTGCCTGTCGACGAGATCCTCGACCTGACAGACGAGCGTTTGTATTTCGGAATCCTCTGGTAGCTTCTGAAGTTTTCTTAAGAAATGGCGGAAAGGCTTTCTTTTCCTTCACCGGCGTGGTAGGATGGCAAAAAAACACAGGCCGGGCGCGTCCCGGCCCCGACCGGAGGGATCTCTATGAAAAACAGAAAGAAATCAAGGAAGCTGAGCCTTTGCCTGCTGGCGGCCATGCTGGTGCTCTCGCTGCTGCTGAGCGCCTGCGACCAGAGCCCGGCGGCGCCCGCCGCTCCGGCAGAGAGCGCCGCGCCCGCGGAGACGGCCGCCCCGGAGGCGACCGCCGAGCCCACGCCGGAGCCCACGACCGAGCCCACGCCGGAGCCCACCGAGGAGCCGGCGCCCGCCTCCCCCTGGGAGGTGGAGGAGCCGCCCATCGAGGTGCCGGAATGGACCTCCATCCGGGTCGGCACCGTGGATGAGCTGCTGGGGGCCATCGCCCCGGAGACCGCGGTGGTGCTGGACCCGGGGGTCTATGACCTGACCACCGCCTCCGACTACGGCCAGGAGGGCGGCAGCGAGTGGTACTACTGGGAGGACGTGTACGACGGCTATCAGCTGGTGCTGCGGGACATGGACGGGCTGCAGATCCTGGCCCCGGAGGGGGCGGAGATCGTGACGACGCCCCGCTATGCCAACGTCCTGACCCTCAACTACTGCCAGAACGCCCTGCTGGCGGGCCTGACCCTGGGCCACACCCAGGAGCCCGGCCTCTGCTCCGGCGGCGTGCTGCATATGGACAACAGCGACGGGGTCCGGGTCCGCTCCTGCAGGCTCTACGGCTGCGGCATCTGCGGCCTGGAGGCCTCCAACTGCGAGGATCTGGGCGTCTCCTTCACGGAGATCTACGACTGCAGCCTCTGGGGCGTCTGCTGCTACTACTGCCGCAGCGTCCTGCTGGAGGACTGCTGGCTCCACGACTGCGGCGAGGACGGAGAGAAGGCCTACCAGCTGCTGAAGGTGCTGGGCTGCCGGGATTTCGCCGCGGTGAACACCCGCATGAGCGACAACTTTGTCCACATTGTTCTGGACAGCAGCGACTCTCTGAACACCAGCCTGCTGGGCTGCACCCTGGAGAACAACCGGGTGGGCGGCTCCCTGTTCCTCTTCGAGGGGGAGGGCGCTCTGGTGGAGGACTGCGGCTTCTCCCTGCTGAAGGGCAGCCAGTACTACAATACCGTGGGCAGCTTCATCCTGGCCCGGGACCGGAACGGGGACGAGCTCACCAGCTTTGATCTGGACCGGATGCAGCGCCGGCGCGCCGAATACCGGCCGGAGGATCCGGACGAGCTGCCTCTGCTCCCGGAGGACGCGGAAAACCAGCAGGAGATCCGGGTCTCCACGGTGGACGAGCTGCTGGAGGCCATCGCCCCCGATACGAAGGTGATCCTGGCGCCGGGGACCTATGATCTCAGCGAGGCCGCGGACTTCGGCGGCTCCGGCAGAGAGTGGTACACCTGGGACCAGCGCTACGACGGGCCCAGTCTCCGCTTCCAGGGCCTGAACAACCTGAGCCTGGAGGGCGCCGGCAAGGGCGAGACCGTGATCCTGGCCAAGCCCCGCTACGCCGCGGTCTTCGGCTTTACCAACTGCGACGGGATCAGCCTCTCCGGCCTGACCCTGGGCCACACGGACGAGGGCACCTGCGCGGGCAACGTGCTGGACTTCGTGAGCTGCCGGCGCGTGTCCGTCGCGGACTGCGGGCTCTTCGGCTGCGGCGTCATCGGCGTCACCGGTCAGGCCTGCCGCGGGATCCGTCTGGAGAACACGGAGATCTACGCCTGCAGCTACGCGGCCGCCGAATTTGAAAAATGCGTGGATCTGGTCATGAAGGGCTGCAGCGTCTACGACTGCAAGGACGGCAACGACCGCATCTTCCTGCATGACGGCAAGCTCCTCTGGAACGACCAGAGTCTGACGGCAGGCCTGTACGTCTTCGACCATGAGGACTGCCTGGGTCAGCTCACCGGGGACTGAACGCCCGGATCACCCTATCATTCTGATCAAAACAGCGCGGGGCCTTGCCGCCCCGCGCGGAGGTTTTCTATGGAAACTGGCAAGGTCTGTCTCATCAACGACTCCTTCCCGCCCGTCATCGACGGGGTGGCCACGGCGGTGAAAAACTACGCGTCCATCCTCACCGGGCGCCACGGCGGCGCCGCGGTGGTGACGCCCTATTACCCGGACGCCGACGACGGGGCCTGTCCCTTTCCCGTCTACCGCTATCCCAGCCTGAGCCTGTCCAAAAAGATCGGCTACCGGGCGGGCATCCCCTTTGCGCCGGAGCTGATGGAAAAGCTGCGGCAGGAGGATTTCTCCATCCTGCACAGCCATTGCCCCGTCAGCTCCACCATGCTGGCCCGCTCCCTGCGGGATGCGCTGGACCTGCCCCTGGTGCTGACCTACCACACCAAGTTCGACATCGACATCGCCAACGCCGTCCGGGGCAAGCTCCTGCAGGAGGAGCTGATCCGCCTGCTGGTGAAGAACATCTCCGCCTGCGACGAGGTCTGGACCGTGAGCCGGGGCGCCGGGGAGAACCTGCGGAGCCTGGGCTTCGAGGGGGACTATGTGGTCATGCCCAACGGGGTGGACTTCCCCAAGGGCCGGGTGGACCCGGCGGCGGTGGAGGCCGTCACCGGGGCCTGCGATCTGCCCGCCGGGGTGCCGGTGCTGCTCTTCGTGGGCCGCATGATGTGGTACAAGGGCATCCGCATCATCCTGGACGCGCTAAAGACCCTGGACGCCGAGGGCCGGGATTTCCGCATGGTCTTTGTGGGCGGCGGGGGCGACGAGGAGGAGATCCACGCCTATGCCGCGGAGCTGCGCCTGGGGAAGAAGCTGATCTTTGTCGAGCCCATCCGGGACCGGGAGCGGATCCGGGCCTGGTACTGCCGGGCGGACCTGTTCCTCTTCCCCTCCACCTTCGACACCAACGGCCTGGTGGTGCGGGAGGCGGCGGCCTGCGCCCTGCCCAGCGTGCTGGTGCGGGGCAGCTGCGCCGCGGAGGACGCGGCGGACGGGGAGACGGGCTTTCTCATCGAGGAAAACGCCGCCTCCATGGCCGAGACCCTGCGCCGCCTGCTGGATCGGCCGGAGCTGCTGCGCCGGGTGGGGGAGCGGGCCCAGCAGGACCTGTACCTCTCCTGGGACGACGCGGTGGACAACGCCTGGGAGGGCTACGGCGCCGTGATCGACAAGTACCGCCGGGGGCTCTATCAGCGGCCCAGGAACACCGCGGACGAGGCCTTCCACAGCCTGGGGACCCTGATGGAGCGCCTGGGCAGGCTGGACGCCCAGAAGAACGCCCTGGAGGAGCTGAGCAAGACCTGGACCTTCGAGGAGTTCGTGTCCTTCCTGCACCGGAGGGATCTGCCGGACCTGCGCTCGACCCATCGCTCGGACCGTTTTCTGTAATGCTGCGCAAACAGGCAGAAGGGAGCTTTCAAAGGCCCTTCTGCCTGCTTGCGCTTTCGTGCCCCGGCGCCGGCGGGGTGAAAAACGGCGATCAAGGCCGCAAGGAGGAAAGAGATGCGTTTTTCTTATCTGACCCGCGGGGATTCGTCTCCCCATGGCAAGGCGAGGGTCTGCCTGCTGTGCCACCCGGAGGATCTGAGCAAATATCTGGACGAGATCTCCCGGGATATTTTTGAGACCCAGAACTGCTCCGTCTGGTATCCGGAGCCGGGCCAGCCGCTGGCCGACGCGGCGTTCGAGCTGAGCCAGATGCAGCTGATCGTGATCCCCGTCACAAAAAAACTCCTGACGGAGGAAGAGGAGATCTTTACCGCGGTCCTTCCCTTCGCGCAGAAAAACAGGATCCCGGTCCTGCCCATCGCGGTGGAGCCCGGACTGGATGCGCTTGTCAGCCTGCGCTTCGGCGATCTGGAATACCTGAACAGGACTTCCCTGGACCCGACTGCGATCTCCTACCGGGAGAAGCTTTCGGCCTATCTCAGGGGCGTGCTGCTGAACGACGAGCAGCTGGATCGGATCAAGGACGCTTTCGACGCGTACATCTTTCTCAGCTACCGGAAAAAGGACAGGGCCTGCGCCCAGGAACTGATGCGCCTGATCCACCAAAACCCGTTCTGCGAGAGGGTGGCGATCTGGTATGATGAGTTCCTCACCCCGGGGGAAAGCTTTAACGAGGCCATTAAAAGCGCCCTGCGGAAGAGCAGCCTCTTTTCGCTGGTCGTCACCCCGAACCTGATCTGCGAAAAGAACTATGTGATGGAGGTGGAGTATCCGCTGGCGCAGCAGGAGAAGAAGCGCATCCTGCCGGTGGAGATGACGGAAACTTCCCTGGAGGGGCTGAGGGACAAGTACGAGGGCATCCCGACGCCCATCGCGCCGAAGGACGCGGACTCGCTGGAGCATGCGCTGCGGGACAGTCTGTCTCTCGCCGTCAGGACCGGGAGCGACGATCCGGTCCACCGGTTTTTCGTGGGTCTGGCCTATTTGTCCGGCATCGACGTGGAAGTGGATCGGGAGCGGGCGGTGAGGCTGATCTCGGAGGCGGCGGAGGCCGGACTGGAGCCGGCCATGAAGAAGCTGGCGGAGATGTATTCCGTCGGCGACGGTGTGACCAAAGACATGCCCCGGGCGCTGGCGTGGCAGAAAAAGCTGACCTGGACGCTGGGAGAAAAAGCGGAAGAAACCAGAAAAGAGAGCGACGCCCTGGAGTTTTTGAGGGAGCAGATGCGTCTGACCGAACTGGCGTATTCGATCGAAGACTACGAAACGGCGGCGGATGCGGGAAATACAGCGTTCCAAACCGCAAAGCTGCTGTGTTTCGGCGCCGTGGAGAAAGGATTTCTGAAAAAAGCGAAATCCCTGTTTCAAAAATATGTCCTGAACCGTTCGGCGTGCTACGAAGAGAGCCTGGGGTATCTGTGCAAGGCCTGCCGCTATATGCTGGACATGGCGTTCGATATGGGCATCCATGAGGATATCATGACCTGGACGAAAAAAGCCAGTTATGTAGCGAGCATGATGTCAAGAACCCTGGGCTACTCCGGACTGATTGCGGAATTCTTCCTGATCGCCAGGAGAATGGCTTGTGAACTGACGTTGAGCGGAAATCTGTCGGGTGCAAAGTATTGGTTGGAACAGGCTTTCACAGTGTACGCGGAATTGAGCGACGAGGCAAAAACGCTGGAAATCAAATACAGCTATTCGTTTCTGTTCGATTCAGCCAGCGAATACGAGATCGCCGGCAGAAGATACAAGAGCGCCTATCAGTGTCAGGAGGAAAGAACAGAACTGCTTCAGACCCTGCAGAAGGAGTATCCCGACAGCTTTCAGATCCGATGCGCGATCATCCAAAGCTGGCTGTATAAGGCGAGGGTCGCGTATTTGTACGGGGATTGGAAGAATACGGTGGCCGATGCGCGTCAAGCGAAGGATCTGATCGTCGAAGAGATCGGCGAGCAGCAGAGCGTATGCGGCTTCCAAACGGAGAAGGACGCGGCGGCCAAGGAACTGATCGACGGAGAACGGGGCAAAGTCGTCAGCTTTGACTTGAAGCTGTATCTTGCAAAATACTACATGCTCCTGGGATTCAAGGAGTACGCCGTGGAAAACTACGAAAACGCGGTCCTGCTTCTGAAAGAAGGGGCTTATGCCATCCTCGAACCGCTGTTGGACGCGTTTTTTGATGCGGAGCATGTGCGCGACGCGGCAAGGATCTGCGAAAAGATCGGAGAATGCTATGATCGATCCGCAGAGTATGAGACGGCCTACGAATGGCATGAGAAAGCGTGGAGCCTGATGGAAAACCTCATGGCCTTTTCGAAAACCGTGAAAGATTCCCGGATCATGGCAGGTCTGAGTGAAAAGCTGCTGGACGATTCCATCAACCTGGGAAATGTCAGAAAAATCGAAGAGTGGAACGAGAAAGCGCTGTGGCTGCGCAAGGGCCTGATCGATGGGCTGGCCTTGCCGGCAATGGGGTTCAAAAAAGAGAAAAACATAGCGGAGATAGCGGAAAAAGGCAATTTGGAACTGGCCTTTTACCAGGAAGACCTCCAGGCACTGGAGCGGCTTCGCGCCCGGCAGGAGGAGATCCGGAAGCGGACAGAAGCGCCTGCCGACGAAGGAGAGACCCTGCTCGCGTATGCGGTCCGGAGCTGGGCGGAGCAAGGCTTCGACTTCGGGGAAATGGCCGGTGTGATCCGGGCGTACAGAGAGACCCATATCGCCCTGAAGATCCAGACGGCCCTGCGTTCGCTGGAAGACGCCACAGGCAGAATGAAGTCATTCTCCGACCTGACCGGGGGCGAGGGCATCTCCCTTGCGGAGGTGAAAAGGAGCGCCGGAGCCGTTTATGAATACATCCTGCGGATACTCGAGCCCTTCTGCAAGTATGAAGAAGCCGCCGTGCTGACGGCGGCCTACTGCGGCTTCCTCCATACGGGGCTGAAGCTGACGGGAAAGGTCGAAAACGCGGTCGGGGACTATCGGCGCTTTTTTGACGGCATCGTTTTCTGGCGGTATCCCCTGGATGAGATCCGGTATCCGGAGCTGTGGAGGGCCCTGTATCACCTGGTAAAGAGGCTATGAGCCTTTTCGCGGGGACTTTCCGCCGCCTTCGGAAGCCGCCGGGAAGGCCCGCCTCCCCGACACGAAAAGGGAGCTTCTCCGGAAGCTCCCTTTCAGACTGTAGACAAAGTGGGGTTGCTGTCATCGCCACACCAGTGACCGATGAGCCTGGTGTGGCGATCCGCATGGATTGCCACGCCAGTGTGCGCACAGCAGAGCTTGGATCGTCGCACGCTGCCCGCGCGTCGCTATGCTCGCAATGACATGCTTTGGGGTTTGTCTACACTTTGAAGGGAGCTTCTCCGGAAGCTCCCTTTTGCCTTGCTACGCCTCTTCTCCCCGGTATTTTCGCCGGGTGGCCAGGCCACCGCGGATGTGCCGCTGGGCCTTGTTCCAGTCCAGCAGCCGCCGCACCTGGGCATAGAGCCCCGGAGAAAGCCGCGGCAGCCGCTCGGTCAGATCCTTGTGAACGGTGCTTTTGGACACGCCGAAGCGGGCCGCGGCGGCCCGGACGGTGGCCTTGTTTTCCACGAGATAGACAGCCAGGTCCATGGCTCTCTCCTCCAGTTTGCTCAGCACGTTTACCACTCCCTGTGCGCGGCGGCGCCGCGCGTCTGCTGGCTCATGTATATGAGCGCGGCGGAGGGGATATGAAAAGACAAAACGGATCGGCGGACCGGGTTCCCGGTCCGCCGATTCCATATCAGGTTCCTATCCGTATCGCGTTCAGTCCAGGGAGACGAGCAGGGGAGAGCCGTCCTCGCCGCTGAGGACGATGCCATAGCGCTGGGGCGTGCCGTCCGGGTCCAGGTAGGAGACGCCCCAGGCGGGCAGATCCCCGGGAAAGACCAGGGTCAGCAGCAGGGGCCGCTCCGGCCGCAGCTCCGGCAGGCTCCAGAGCTCCGTGGAGACAAAGCGAAACTCCTGCTCGCCCTCCTCATAGGACAGGGAGAGGACCTTCAGCTCCCGGATGGGCCGGTCGGAAGACAGCAGCAGCCGCACGGCAAACTCGCCCTCCGCCGCGGCGAAGCTCTCATGCTCCGGCAGGGGCTCCTCCGCCAGGCGCAGCCTCAGCTTCGCCCGGTCGGGGACGGGCTCCAGAAATTCCTCCGCGCCGATGCCCGTGGCGAAATAGATGTTGTCGCTGACCCGGCGCTCCTCGCCGAAGTCGATGTGGTTGTAGGGCCGGCCCCGGAAGACCATCTCCCCGGTCTGGCCGCCGTCCAGACAGTAGGCGGTGCGTACGTTCTTCTCGGCGAAGTGCTGGGCGAACTGATTCACCGTCCAGCTGCCGGCCTTCTCCGGGGCGTGGTTCAGGGACATGTAGAGGTAGTGCAGCTCATCCACCTCGCCGATGCCCGCCCGGGAATAGACCAGGCCGACCTCGCCCACCGGGTACCAGCTGCACTCCCGCACCTGGCCGTCCCGGATCAGCACCGGGCCGAAGGCGATGGAAAAGAGCACGTCGTTTTCCTCGATATACCGGGCCATCTCCTCCCGGTCGGCGATCTGCCCCAGCTCGGTGAATAGAAACTGGCCCTTGCTGTTGACAAAGCAGTTTTCCAGGCAGTTGGAGAAGTTGTAGCCGCCGGTGTAGCCCGTCTCGGGGAAGCGGAGGAGGGTCCGGTCATAGACCACCAGACCCACGTCCCGGTTCTGGTAAAAGTCCGCGTTCAGGCTCAGCACCGCGTTGGTCTGGGCGTGGAGCTCCGTGGAGAAATAGCGCTGGGACGGGTTCACCATGTCGTCGGCCAGCTTCCGCCGGAACTGAGAGGCGTCGGCGATCTTCACCTCCGCGAAGGAGCAGGTGCAGCCCTCCACCACCTCTTTCCAGCAGATCACCAGGATGGTCTCGTCCAGGTAATATTCGATGTCCTGCCGGTCCGCGCCCCGGTAAAAGTCCACGCCGGGATCGAAGATCACCCGCTCGTCCTCCCGCAGCAGCCCCAGCTCCCGGGCTCGCTGGATCACCTCCAGGGTCTTCTCCGGCTCATCCAGGCTGATGGAGCCGTAGCAGCTCTCGTCGGGCAGGGGACCGGCGGTGGCCCCCTCCGGGATCACGTAGCGGGTGCGCATGGGCGTGGGCGTGGGCTCCGGCGTGGGTTCCGGTGTGGGCTCCGGCGTGGGCGCGGAGTTGGCGCTGCCCTCCGCCGGCCGGGGCGCCGGAGCCTCCTCCGGACTCTGGGGGGCGCCAGTCTCCAGAGCGGGCGAGTTCTCCGCCGCCGGGGCCGGCTCCTCCGCCGCCGGAAGGGCGGGGACGGCGGGGGCGTTCAGATCGGGCACCCGGGAGCAGGCGCAGAGGCCCAGCAGCGTCAGGGTGCACAGCAGCAGCGCGATCCATCGTTTCATCTTCGTTCCTCTCTTTCAGTCCAGCAGCTTCAGCGGCTGCCATTTCAGATAATCGCCGGAGACCAGGCTGTAGCGGATCCCGTTTTTCTCCCCCAGGATGCTGTCGCCGTAGCGGCTCTCCCCGTGGATGTGAGCGTAGATCAGCTGCTCCGCCCCGTACTCCTCTGCCAGGCGGGTGAAGGGGCTCTCCTCCTCCAGGATGTTGGTGGGGGGATAGTGCAGAAAGACCAGGTACCGGCGAAAGCCCGCGGCCCGGGCGGCCTCGAAGGACGCCCGCAGGCGCTCGGTCTCCCGCTCCACCAGCTTCTTGGCCTGCCGCTCCGCCTCCTCGTCCCAGCCCAGGATCCGGCCCCGCCGGTCCAGATAAAAGGGCCCCTCGAAGCAGGCGCCCTTGGTGCCGACCAGGGCGTAATCTCCATAGCTGGAAAAGTTGCCCTGAAGGAGGAAAAGCTTCCCTTCAAAGAGCCGGTTCAGCTCCTGGGTCTTGCCCGCGTCCCAGAACATGTCGTGGTTGCCCCGGATCAGGATCTTCCGCCCGGGCAGGGCCTGGATATAGCGCAGGTCCTCCTCGCACTCCGGCAGCTTCCGCCCCCAGCTGTGGTCTCCCACCAGCACCAGGGTGTCCTCGGGCTTCAGGAGCTTTTCACAGGCCAGGCGCAGCTTTTCCTCGTGGTTTTTCCAGACCCGCTCCCGCAGCTGCCGCCGGGCCTTCAGCTCCGACTGAAAGTGCAGATGCAGATCTCCGATGGCATAGAGGGCCATCCCGGCGCACCCCCTTCCTCCAGGATCACGAAAAATTCTACGAACTGCGAACTGCGAACTATGAACTCACATCGGGCCAGTCCCGCAGCAGGGCCTCGCACAGGGCGCAGAAGCGCTCGGCGCTGGCGGCGGCGGTGGCCAGGACCTCCATGTGGGAGTGCTTGGTTGCCGCGATACCGGTGGCCATGTTGGTGATGCAGCTCAGGCCCAGGACCCGCAGGCCCTGGTGACGGGCGGCGATGACCTCCGGCACGGTGGACATGCCCACCGCGTCGGCCCCCAGGACCTTGAAGGCCCGGATCTCCGCCGCGGTCTCGAAGCTGGGACCGGAGTAGAAGGCGTAGACCCCCTCCCGCAGCGGGATCTCCAGGCTCTCCGCCGTCTCCCGGGCAAAGCGGGCCAGGGCCGGGTCGTAGGCCTCGGACATGTCCGGGAAACGGGGCCCGAGGCGCTCGTCGTTGGGCCCGATGAGAGGATTCCTGCCGCAGAGATTGATGTGGTCGGTGATGAGCATCAGGTCCCCGGGGGAGAAGTCCGCGTTCACCGCGCCGCAGGCGTTGGTGACCACCAGGTCCCGCACGCAGAGCTCTCGCAGCACGTAGACCGGCAGACACAGCTCCCGCATGGAAAGACCCTCGTAATAGTGAAAACGGCCCTGCATGGCTACGATCTCCCGCTCTCCGACCCGGCCGAAGACCAGACGGGCCGCGTGACCCGCCACATGGGAGGCGGGAAAGCCGGGGATCTCCTTGTAGGGGATGATTTCCGCGTCCTGGATGCGCTCGGCCAGCTCCCCCAGGCCGCTGCCCAGGATGATGGCCGTCCGGGGCCGCAGATCCGTCCGTTCCCGGATATAGTCCGCGGCCTGCTGCACCTGTTCGTAGTAGGTCATGGGCGTCCTCCTTTCATAGGTCCAGTTCTTCCCAGATCCGCCGGAGCCTTGCGATCTCCTCCGGCGGAAGCGGGGGCTGCAGGGGATTGTTCCCCTCCCGGAAGCAGGCTTCAAAACAGGGGATCACGTCGGCCTGCCGCAGCTCCGGGCGGAGATCCACCCGGGCGAAGAGGCCGTTGTCCAGCGCGAAGATCGCGTGGTCCCGGTAATAGCCGATATAGGAGACGATGCTCGGCTTGTGCCAGGGTCTTTGACTGAGGGCAAGCAGTTCCTCCGTATCGGCGGAAAAGAGCGTTTCCCCCTTCCACCGCCTCGCGGCCCGCAGCGCGATATGCACCGCGTCGTCCAGGGGAAAATGAAAGTAACAGCAGGAGAGAAAGGGGGCCGCCAGACTCCTGCAGCCCAGTTCCTCCGCCAGGGCGTACACGCTCTCATAGCAGCGGTGCAGCACAAGAAGCTCGTTGGCCTTGCCGGTGAGCCAGCGGGGCACGGCGGTGACGATGAGATTGGAAAAGGGCAGCCCCTGAACGTCCAGCGCCGCGGCGCTCCCCACCGCCAGGAATTTCAGCTTCCGCAGGGCGTTTCGCAGCTCCTCGCCCCCGGCCTGAGCCAGACGCTGGGCGGCCTTCCCCTCGGTAGGGCGGCCGGTCATCTCCAGGGGCAGCACCGCGGCGTCCGCCGGGATCGTGAGGATATCCTCTCTGGTCACGGTACAGGCCATGGGCTTAGCTCGCCTTCTCGGCGTCGGCCTTCGCCATATCCAGCCGGATCCCCAGCTCGCCGCATTTGGCCAGGTTCCAGACCTCCCAGTCCCGATAGAGTTCCTCGAAGCCCTTGCCGTAGACTTCTTCCATGTCGGAGGGCTCCGTGTCCCAGTGGCCGAAGACCAGATCCTCTCCATAAGTCTCCACCAGATAGGCCAGGATCGCCCCGGCCTCGGGATAGGAGATCGTGGTATAGCTGGGGTGCTCGTTCATCCTTTCGGTCCGGATGATGAACGCCTGGGAGATGCTGCCGTACTTCTGCCCCACATTCTCGGGGGCCTTGATGCGCTCGGCCTGGAACAGGAGCATCCGGGCGGGGTCAAGGCAGCCGTCCTCGTCCAGGAGGCCGTATTTCCTTCCCTCCTCCACGGTTTCCGGATCCATCATGGCGAGATAGGCCGTGCGCGCCATCCGGTTGCGGCAGGCATAGCAGGAGACGTACTCCGCCAGAGCGTCTGCCCACAGATTCATGATGATCGGCTTATCCGTACAGCTGAAGCTCAGGTAGTGCACGTACTCGTGCAGCAGCGACTGCCCCGCCGCGTTCCAGTTGTGGAACAGGCGGATGTCCTTGGCCTGCCCTCTGTAATAGGCACCGAAGGTCCTGCTCTCTTCCATGTGGCCGCTGAAGTCCGTGTAGATGTCCACCGGCGGGATCTCCTCCCACAGCCAGGGCGCCAGCAGGGCCTGGGCCTCGACGAAGTCTGCGTTGGCGTTCTGCAGCATCTGCTCCAGACCGGCGCAGTAGGCCTCCTCGCCCAGCAGCTCCGTGTCGTCCTTCGACAGGTGCCACACTGCGTTTTCCGTGCGGACGATATAGGGATAGCTCACCGCCGAGGGCCCCTCGGCCCGCTCCGCGGGCCAGCTCAGGCCGGGCAGGGAGACAGGGGACTCCGTGGGCTCCGGCTCCGCGGGCGCTTCCGCGGGGGCGGTGTCCGCGGCGGCTTCCGCTTCGCTCGGAGCGGGGGCCGCGGGGGTTTCCGCGCCGCAGGCGGCCAGACCCAGGCACAGGCTCAGGGCCAGCAGGGCGGCAAGGATACGAAACCTCGTTTTCATGCTCAAACCTCCTTTTCCATGGCGGCCAGCAGCCGCGCTTTCAGCAGCTCGTAGCGCGCCCGCTTGCCGGCGTCGGCAAAATGGACCTCCCGGCTCTGCTCCGGGCGGTTTTCGTAGTCCAGCTTTTCGTCCCCGAACTGGGCGCTGGTCAGGTCGAAGACGCAGCCCAGGGCCTCGTTGAAGCAGTGGACGCTGCCGTCGGGCAGGGGGACGCCGTAGACCTTGCCGCCCAGCAGGTCCTGCACCAGGAAGGCCGTGATGCTGCACTGGCCCAGGGTCCGGTTCTCCGGCGTCCAGTCCGGCCGCAGCCGGGGGGCGCAGGTGTCGACCTGCCACAGGGGCCAAAGCCGGTCGAACAGGGCCCGGATCTCCGGCGCGGCGGTCTCTTCTCCGTAAAAACGACGCATGGTCATCACCTCCGGGATGGTTTTTCTTTACTGTACCACAGAGCGCCCCGCCGCGCAAGAAAAAAGCGGCGGCAGGGGCCAAAAGGGCCTCTGCCGCCGGATGGCGGGGCGGGGAGGGGGACGGTTTTGCCATCCCCGTGCGCGGGTAAGGCTTTGCGGGCGACCAAAGGTCGCCCCTACGGCGTGGGACGGGATGTTGGCGCGGATTCCCCGTAGCGCCGACCATTGGTCGGCGAAAAACGGAACGAATCGGCAGCGCGAGGGATCGCCGAGCAATGCTCGGCGCTACGGGCACGGCGCGGGTCGGCGCGCGTAGGGCGCGATGCCCACATCGCGCCGCGGGTCACGCACACAGGGACGGCGGCCCGATGAGGGCATCGGCCCCTACGGCGAAATGGTCCCCTTGCGTCAAGGGGGCTTGCCCCTCTCCTGCGGCGTCAGCCTAATCCTTTACGTTGAACTGGAAATACAGGTCGTGCCAGTCCTCGCCCCGGGGGGCGGTGGCCATCCACAGCCGGTCGTAGCCGTTGTAAGTGAAGTGGGAGAGGACGATCAGGGGCAGCGGATCCCTGCCCACGCCCAGCATCACCATCTGGGTCTCCCCGGAGGCGGGCCGGTACAGGTAGCCCAGACTGTCCTGGCCCTGGACCAGCAGGGTCTGCCCGTCCCCGAGAGGGGCGGCCAGATAGGCTCTTTCCATCCCATCGGGCAGGGCGTCGGGCCTGCCGCTGTCGTCAAAGGTCGGTGGGACCGTGACGACCTCGCCCTTTTTCAGCGCCAGCCGTCCCAGCTCGCCGCTGCTGCGGCGAAGGACGCAGTCGCAGGGCACGCCGGCCTGGGCGCTTCGCAGCACCAGGGTGTCCTCGTTCAGGCAGAAGAGGAAGCCGGGCTCCATGCCGTAGCGGATCTTCCCCAGCGCATAGCTCTCTTCCTTTCCCTTGGCGTCCCGCAGGGCCACCAGGCACTCCTGCCCGTGGTCCATGTCCATGTCCAGGTCCCGCAGGAGGGCCGCCACACCGCCGTCGGGCAAAAAGGCGGCGCTGATCACGCCGAAGTCCTTCCGCAGGGTGGGGATGGGCGTCTCCTTCCCGCTGCTCCGGTCCACCAGCGTCAGCTCGCCCAGGGGACGGGGCCCCAGAGCCAGCAGCTGGTCGCCCCGGGCGTCCACATACTCGCCCTCCAGGCGGCTGTAAAACTTCCCGCTTGCGGTGTCCAGCATCAGGGAGAAGCCGTTGCCGTTATTCACCGCCAGCATCCAGGCGCCGTCGCTCCCGGGCAGATCTCTGGCCCACAGGGTGGAGCGGCCCGCCCCCCGGGAGGAAAGCCCCAGCTTGGCCAGTTCCCGGCCCGTCATGCTTTGAAGAGCCTCTATCCGCTGGGCCGCCTCCTCCTGGGGAAGGTCCCGGAAGAGTCCGACGGCGTTGAGCCGCAGGGCCTCCTCGGTCTGCTCGTCGCCGGGGATCAGCCAGGTCTTCTCGCCGGAGGCCAGGTCGTAGAGGTATGACTCGCTGCAGCAGGAGATCAGGGCCTTGCTCCCGTCGGCGGAAAGGCCGCAGAGCCGGGCGTCGGCCTCGTCAAAGGCGGCCTCCGGCAGGTGCACCGCCTCCAGTCCGAAGGATTTGCTCCAGAGGCTCGGCGCGTTCTGCCCGCTGAGATCGAAGATGCCGCCTTCGTCCTGCCTGTCGAGGTCGAAGATACCGCCGCCGCCCCCGGAGGAGCCGCCGCAGCCGGCCAGCAGGGCGGCGCAGAGGGCCAGGCACAGGAGCAGCGCCAGCGCGCGCGGAGAGAAAAGCTTGCGAGCGTTCATGGGAGATCCCCCTTTTCCTTGTTGTCTTCATTACTATAACACGGCAAAGCGGCGGCCACAAGAGCGCGCGAAAGAAAAAACGCCGGAAGGAGCGTTCTCCTTCCGGCGCGTGCTGTTTGAGAATAGAGCGATTGTTGACGTAGAGATACCTTGGAACAAGAATTCTTATAACATTTGGGTCGCCTTACTTGACTGTGAAAACGATCCTGTCAGAGGTCCACACATTGTTGTTGAATTCTACTTCGATGACCTCTGCTGTGTCGGGCACTTCAAAGGTCACACTTCCCTTTGCCTTCCTTCCAGCGGAGATGGTGGCAGACAAATCGTCATCTCTGATAAACGTGGAATCACATGCTGCCCCGTCTGCGTAACAATTGAACGAAAACGAGCTGATCGTTCGATCTGAGCTTCCCAGATTCTCAAACTCCAAGATCAGAGAAACAAAGTGATATCCTTCCTTCGGCTTTACAAACATGTTGTCGCTCTCATAGTCTTCACAGGACAGGTATGTGATTTTCAGATTTTTGTTTTCGAACGCGTCTCCAACTGTCAGCGCACCGTCGGTTCGCGCTTGATTTCCCTCCAGAGAATAGCCGGAGTCTTTTTCTCCCTCATAAATGAACTTGATTTTTTTGTCCAGGAATACATTGGGCGAGTATTCGATTTCAATCTCTGTTGCGTCTACAGGCACTTCAAAATATATCCTGCCTGTCGTAGCGCGCCCGGGAGAAAGCGTGGCAGACAGAGTGTCATCCTGCCCATAAAACATATCGACATTGTATCCGTCCGCATAGGCTTCAAAGCTGAATGCAGAAATCGATTCGCTGCTTTTTCCCTCGTTTATAAAAGCAAACTCCAGGAAAATGTAATGATGTCCTTCCTTGGGCTGCAAAAACTGATTGTCTGACTGATACTCGCCGCTTGCAGCGTAGACAATACGCAAATTGCCATCCTGAAGGATATCCCCAACCTCATAAATGGATTTGATTTCCGGTTCTGGTTCTTTTTCGGCTTCTTTTGCTTCCTCCTTCTTTCCGGCATCTTTTTCTTGAGCCGGAGTCTTTTCCTCTGCAGTCTGGGAGGATGCCTGGCTTACCGTCCCGACTTTCTGCGGTCCATCTTTCCTTTTCCCGCTTGCTCCCACTGCAATAATGATTACAAGGATAAGCAGAGCGAAAAACCATGGGCGAAGGAAGATCGGTTTTTTGTTCTTTCCTCCGCACATGGGACAGACCTTTGCAGCTTTCGCGATTTGAGCGCCGCAGTGCTTGCATACGATCAGCTTGTTGTTTGCCATGTTTTTCCCTCCTCGATTCAGCGCTCGTCCTTTCGAGCCGCTTGAACACAGTTTAACACATTTGTGTTCATTTGACAACATATGTATTCAATAAACCTGTCCTTTTTCCGTAAACTATGCATGGAAAAGGCAGGTGCGATCGTATGTTGGACCCGGTTGTTGTTGGAACCGTCATTCAGCGCTTTCGAGAAGAAAAGGGCTTATCTCAGGAAGTCCTCAGCGGGTTGGCGGATTTGGGCCGCACTCACCTCAGCGCTATCGAACGCGGTGCGCGAAAACCTACACTTGAAACGTTTTACAGAATTGGAGAAGCGCTGAGAATCGCCCCCTCTCATATTCTTGCAGAGATAGAAAGAGAGATGGCCATGAAAGCAGAGAGGGAGCTACGCCACAGAGAATAAAATGAAGCAGGAAGGGTAGTAATCAAACCCTTCCTGCTTCTTTTACATGGCTGGAGTACTTCGCTTATTTCTTTCTCAGGGCCAGGAGGATGCCGTAGATCGCGCCGAAGGCCACCCCGGCCACCGGCCAGACGACCCAGCAGCGGTCCCAGGCCTTGCCCAGGAAGCCCCAGGCCAAAAAGCCCGCCGTGACCAGGCCCCAGTAGACGCCGCAGACGGGCGCCAGCTGCCGGGCGGCCTCCTTGCTCTCCCGGCTGTAATCCCCCTCCTCCAGCAGCCGCTGGAAGGCGCCCCAGAGGATGGAGCTGCGGACGATCAGCAGCACGCCGATCCCCACGATCACCAGGGTGGCGGCCACGGCCAGCAGGTGGGCGAAGCTCTCCTTCTCGCCGACGAAGAGGATGCTCAGGAAAATGGGCAGGGCGGAGAGGACGCACAGGACGATCCCCACCGTGAGCTGCAGGTTCCGGGTGGGGCGGAACTGCTCCCGCCGCTCCCTGGCCATGCCGTCCACGCCGTAGAGGGTGTCCACCGCCTCCCGCTCCAGCCACTCATAGCGGCTGACGCGCAGATTGCTCAGCACGAACAGGGCCACGGCGGCCCCGATCATGAGCAGCAGCACCGCTACGCCCAGGCCCACCGCCTGGCCCTCGCTCAGGGCGAGCAGGCCCAGCGCCTGGGCCCCGCTGAGCAGGATGATGCAGACGGGGGAGAGGATGCACAGCAGCACCCCCAGGGCAACCTGCCGGGCGTTGGTCTCCTTGACGCGCAGGAAGTCGTTGGCCTCCTCCATGCCCAGAGTGCGGATGGGGCCCTCGTCGGGATCCTCCCGGCCGGGCTCCTCCTTCTCCATCGTATCTTTCAATAAGTAATCGGTGCTGACGCCGAAGAGCTCGGACAGCTGCACCACCCGGCCCATGTCGGGCACGGACTGGGCGCCCTCCCACTTGGACACGCTCTGGCGGCTCACCCCCAGCTTCTCGGCCAGCTCCTCCTGGGACCAGCCGTTCTTCTTTCTCAGGTCAATGATCTTATCAGCAAGGATCATGGTTCTCTCTCCTTTGTATTTCGTCCCTCTTTCTCATCGGGCAGGCCCAGCATAGCCGAAAAGACGCTTGCAGGGAAGAAAGCGGGCCTGGAACTTCCGCAACCACCGGTTGCAATTGCCGGTTTTTCGGGTGCGGAGGCCGGGTTTCACCTCAACCGTTCCATAAAACAGATGAGGCTTGTATTTCTGTATAACACAGAATAACACAGAAACAGACTGTATACAAGCAATACCCGCCGTCTGCAAACACAGAGGCGGGTATTATCGAAACGAGAATGTTTTATTTATTGTTAATATGGTTTATTTATTGTTAATAGCGTCAACAATGCGATCTGTCTGCTGTCGTGTGTTGGTGTCATCAAGCCTTCCGGAAATCAAGGCGTTGATCTGACGCTCTGCTTGCTCGGCTTTCCCTTTTTCAAAAATGAAAAAGTCAATCATTTTTACCTGACCGGAAGTCATGTTCACCTTCAAATCGATTTCGAATGCGTCAATAACACTGTTTGCTGCGATAATCAGGATGATAACGCCAAGAGCCAAGCTGTCTTTGATCATATACAACGCCAGTACTGCAAGCACAATACCAAGCAGGAGCTTACCGAATTTCAACCGGAAATTTGTTTGCGTCGAAGAAATCTGATTGATTGCAACGTTTTCTTTCCTTGAACCTAAAGGGATTAGGCCGAGAATGGTATTAGGTTCTTTGAATTTCACGAAATTTTGCTCTGTTGAAATCTCGCCCTTCAGATAAAAGGTCAACAAGGAGGTGATGTATCGAATCGTGTTCATGGTGTGTCCTTCCTTTTTACCAGTTTTATGATCTGTCAAATCAACAGATTCTGAACACAGTATAGCCCGAATACGGGCTATTGTCAACAGAAAGAACACATCTTAATCTTTGACTAAAGATTAAGGATCGGTGTTGAGTCATGATTGTATTTGATCGCCTTTGGGTTCAAATGAACAAACAGGGCATCTCACAGTACAAGTTGATAAGGGAATATGGTTTTAGCAGCGGACAGTTGGATCGATTGCGGAAAAACGACAACGTGAGCACCTACACGTTGAACCGACTTTGTGAGATATTAAACTGCTCATTGAACGAAATCGCTGAGTATCAAGCACAAAATGATTCATCCAATTCAAATCAAGATAGAGAATAAAACGCAGGAGTAGGCTCAACTCCTGCGTTTCTCTTTTTGAAATATTGCTTTTTTGCTCACTTTTTCCGCAAAATGTCCAGCGTGTGGTTGGAGGCGCCGATCAGGTCCCGCCGCTCGCAGGTGATCAGGTGAAACTCCATCCATTTCTCAAAGGTCTCGGCGTCCATGCCGTCGATCATGGGGCGTAAATAGTTGGTCGCCCCGTCAGTAGCCACCAGCTTCAGCCGCTCCACGGGAAGGGCCGCGTCCAGGGCTGCGATCTCCTCCGGCCGGACCATTTCGAACAGGTCCTCCGGTCGGCTGATGGCGTGCCAGTCCTCGGTGAGCATCAAGCCCTCCATCACCTCCCGGAGCTTGTTGAGGCCGAAGACGTACTGGATCACCGTGGGCTCGTTCATGCAGTAGGCTACCATGAGGATGCCGCCGGGCTTCGTCACCCGCGCCGCCTCGGACAGGGCCCGGAGCTTGTCCTCTTTGGTGTAGAGGTGGTACAGAGGCCCCAGCACCAGCGTCAGGTCAAAGCTTTCGTCGGGAAAGCGGGAGAGATCCAGGGCGTTTCCCTGCAGAGCCGTGATGTCCTCCGTGCCGTCCAGCTTGCTTTTCAGGATCTCCAGGTTGTGTGCCACCAGCTCCACCGCAGTGACGGGGAAGCCCTCCTTCGCCAAGGTCACGCAGTAGCGCCCGGTGCCGGCCCCCACCTCCAGGATCCGCTTCGTTTTGTCCCCGGCCAAGGCCTCGCGGATGTATTTCATGGTGGTGCGGTACTCCACCTGGCCGTGCTGGGAGAGGAGCCGCCCCTCCTCGTTGTAATTGCTGTAGTAGTCTTCTAAAATCGTCATATCACGCACTCCTTAAGTTAAGCGGGATAATCCGAAGGACGCCAAAACGGCGATCTTTCGGCGCTTTTGGGTTTGTCGTCCTTGCCTTACGCGAGTAAGCCTGCGTCCTCCGCGCCCAAAATCATCCGAAATCTCATCCGTTTTGGTCGCAGAGTTTTCCCGGAGCCGGAATTCGTCCAGCCGAGGCGAAAACGCAGGGAATACTTGCTGTATTGCCGAGTATTTCAACGAAGGATGGGCGGGTTCCGGCCCGGGAAAACCGTGGTTCGGATTATCTCGCTTAACTTATGCCAGCAGCAGCCGGATCCCCCAGATCAGCAGCAGGTGGCCGGGATAGAAGAGATAGAAGAGCCACTTGAGCCCCCGGCCCTTTTTGCCGTTGTACAGGAAGATGGGGAGAAAGCCCAGCAGGCCGAACCAGTAGATCCCCACGTTCCGCAGCAGGATGTGATAGGCCATGGCCGCGGCATTGCGCCAGAGGAGGGCCTTGTCCCACAGCAGCACATAGATGTCAATGATGCCCACGGCCAGGATCCCGTAGTCCATGCCCAGGAAGAGGGAGCCCGCCGCGAAGACCAGCAGCGTCAGAATGCCCAGCACCGTGCCGCCCTTTTTACACTTTTTCCGAAGGGCCTCATAGCACAGCAGGCCCAGGATGGCCCAGAAGAAGGTGAGAATGATGTTCTGGTGGCCGAATTCCAGCAGCTTCCCGGCGGTCACCAGATCGAAGGGGATCTCGCTGACCAGGGCGAAGACGCCCAGGCGCAGCAGGTATTTTTCCTGTTCCGGGTGTGGAGATAGCCCTCCGCCACACAGAAGGCGAAGATGGGCAGGGCTATGCGCCCGATGACGCGCATCCAGGTCTGCCCGGGGAAGAAATTGTCCCCCACGTGGTCGAAGACCATGCTCACCATGGCGATGAGCTTCAGGGCGGTCCCGTTCAGGATCTGCCAGGGCTTGTTCTTTTTCATCGGCACCATCTCCTCTCTTCTTCTATGGCGCACAGGGCGCGGAAACTGCGGCCCCCGGGCTGTTCAGGCCCGCTCCAGCGCCGCCAGCAGCTCCGTCGTCCTCGTCCAGTACTTCACGCCCCAGCTGTCAAAGCTCCACTGCTCCATGTAGTCGTTGCACTCGTAGTCGATGTAGTACAGCAGGCCGTCCTGTACCACGAAATTGGTGGGGTAATAGTCGATGTTCAGCCCGGCGGCCCTGGCCTGCTCCGCCATGGCCCGGACCTGGGGCAGGTATTCCCCGGCGTCATCCCCCCGGCGCAGCAGCTCCATCACCGTAGGGCCTTCGATGTACTCCTTCACGATCCGCTCCTGCTCCGCGTCCAGGTCCAGCATCCGGGGGATGCGGATCCCCGCCCGGGAAAGGCGCTCATAGTCGTGCCGCTCGGCCTCGATCTTGTTGCCGAAGCGGTAATAGTCGCAGGGCTCGTGGTGGATCTGCTTGAGCACCACCTGCCGCCCCTCCCGCTCCGCCAGGTAGGAGTAGCCCCCCTTGCCGCGGCCCAGCAGGGAGAGGATGCGATAAGACCTGCCGTTCACGCTGCGGATGTCCTCCGTCTCCATGGCGGCCCGCCTCCTTTGCCGGTTCTTTTTCCCCACTTTACCACAGAGCTCCGCGGTCTTCAAGCGGAATCCGCGGCGGGCGTCGCGGCACACAGGAAATCGCCGCCGGGGGTTCCCGGCGGCGAAGGGCTTCACTTTTTGAAATTCTGGTAGCTCTCGGCGGTTTTCGGAAAACCTCTCTCCCGGAGCAGGGCATAGACGCAGGCGCGGGTGTCCGCCGTGGTGATGATCTCGTGCCGGGCGGTCAGCCGGGTGAACACCTCGTCGGCCAGGGCCTCGGCCATCTTGCGGGAGATCGGCTCGCCGTCCGTATCCTTGCTGGCTCTCAGGATGCTCTTGACGACCTTTTCATCGTCGAACAGACAGACCATGCCGTTTTTCTTGGTGATCTTCATGGGGCGTCCTCCTTTCGGTGAGGAATCGCGTCGATCCTCTGCGTCCATTATAACACAGCTTCGCGCCGATGGCAAACCGGACCGGCGTATTTTTTTGAGAAGGACGCCGCCCCGGACAGTTCAAGTCCGGGGCGTCAGGGTTTCCGAAGCGGAATCAAGGAAAAATCGCCGTTGCCGCAGACTACGCTTTATGATCCAGCACCCATTGCAGCAGCGCTTCATAGCCCATACTGCCGTCTGCAACGGAAAGACCGATATGAACCAGTTCCTCATCCGTGCAGCGGATCCGGATCCCATTCATCTCCAGGAACGACAGCATCACATAGATGCCGATCCTTTTGTTCCCGTCTACAAAAGCGTGGTTGGAGATCAGCGTATAGCCGAGCCTTGCCCCCTTCTCTTCCTTGCTGGGGTAAAACTCCTCATCGCCAAACCCGGCAAAAGCAGCTTCCAGAGCGGAGTCCAGAAGTCCCTCGTCGCGTACGCCAACGCTGCCGCCGGTTGCCTGGGCCAGGATTTTGTGGAGAAGCAGCACCTTTTCTTTTGAGAACCTGATCATTTCGCCAGCTCCTCAAAGGCGGCCTTGTGTTCCCGCAGGATACGGGCCGCCACAAAGTCCAGCTTTTCGTCCTCGGTCATCTCGATCTGCGGCTCGGTGTCCAGATCGATCACCAGCAGCTTCGGCCGATTGTTCTTGAAGACTACGACGCGCCCCTTTTTCTCCGCCATTCTTGCGACCCTGGAAAAATTCTGATTCGCCTCCGTCGCCGTCACGATCGCGTTGGTATCAATCGTCATACAGATCGCCTCCCAGCACAGTAATATACTAATATCTGATAGAAATCTTTAAAGTCTTCCGGCCAGAATTGCGCCATACATCGTTGCCTTCCTTGACCATATATCTCCATTATGCTCTGCGGAAGGGGCCCAATTCTGCCTCGGAATCTTTTTAAAGCTTCTTATCAGAAATTAGTATAACATATTTTAGGCGAAAATCAACCTATTTATGCGCGGCGCCCCGGACCTGTAAGATCCGGGGCGGCGGTTTTCTGTCAGGTTTTCCAGTGCTTCAGCTGGGAGAGGTATCCGTCGTAACGTCTGCGGCGCTCCGCCTCCGGCAGCCCCTCGGGGTCCGGGATGTTTGCGACGAGGAAGTCCAGCAGCGAGTCCTTGGTGGGGTACACAAAGGCGCTGCCGGTGTAGCACCAGGTGCAGTAGTCCTCGTTGAAGCTGCCGTCCTTCTCCCGGCTGATCATGCCGTCCTCGGTCAGCGGCATCCCGCAGCACTGGCAGATCAGCGTGCGGGGCGAGCCCAGCAGGGTGTTGACGGACACGTTGAATTCCCGGGACAGCAGCCGCAGGGTGTCTGTGCTGGGCTGGGTCTCCCCCTGCTCCCAGCGGGAGACCGCCTGCCGGGTGACGTGCACCCGATCCGCCAGCTCCTCCTGGGTCAGATGCCGCGCCTCCCGCAGATGCTTCAAAACGCTTGCCGTTTCCATGATAAAGCCCCCTTTTTTTGATCTGATCCCATTATACACGCGGCGACGCGGCTTGCAAGCAACCTGCTGTTGCGCGGCGGCCTACCAGAGCGAATAGTCAAAGCGCGCGGGCGTCGGCTCGCCGTCGTCGTTGGGCACGGAATAGATCAGGACCCGGTTTTCGTGGTCCAGCTCCAGAAAGCTGCCCCGCCAGATCTCCCGGAAGCTGTCGTCGTCCGCCGGGCAGTCGGGGTGCGGGTGGTCCTGGGCGTAGTTGGAGCAGAGCACGAAATCGGCCCGGTCGTAACGGTCCTCCGCCTCCCGCTGGTCGTCGTCCATCAGGAAATAGGCCAGGACGTCGGGCCGGCCGATGCCGTAGGTGGGGTCGATGTGGTAGCTCTTCCCCTGGAGCCGGACGTAGCTCCACTGGTGGGCGGCGCCGTCATAGCTGCGCGTCCCGCTCATGGTGTCGGCGTCCACCCCGGCCTGCAGCAGCATGTAGGAGTAGGCGGTGGAGAACTCCTGGCAGATGC
This sequence comes from Oscillospiraceae bacterium, assembly GCA_902775355.1. GTDB lineage: Bacteria > Bacillota > Clostridia > Oscillospirales > Oscillospiraceae > Limivicinus. The sequence goes on along the minus strand of CACYLY010000019.1, from coordinate 20,637 downwards.
CCTTGCCCAGGCTGAGCACCCGGTAACTGGAGAGGTATTCCTGGTTGTTCTCGTCGTGGTAGGCCTCGTAGTCGTATTTATAGTGGTGCGAAAAGTAGATGTACAGCGCCAGGGCCTTCTCAAAGTCGGAGTAATCGGGCTCCAGGGCCTCGTTGAGGATCCCCTCCACCAGGACGCCGAAGCCCTCGATCCGCGCCGCGGCCTCCTCCGGCGGCACCAGGTATACGAAGCTGGCCACGCCGTCCTTCACCGGATGGTCCCGGTCCACGCAATAGTCGATCAGATCCTTCAGGACCGGAAGGCATTTGTCGGGATACTGGCCCATGACCCAGTAGTAGGTGTCGGCGTCCGGGCAGGCGAAGGTATCCTCCCCGGCCAGCACCGCGTCCACCAGGCAAAACCAGGTCTCGGTCCGCCCCTCGCCGAAGAGCTCCGTCATGTAGGAGGAGCAGACCTTGGGCCGGAAATGGTAAAGACCGTCCTCCGGCTCCGGCGTCTCGAGCGGCGTTGGCTCCGGGGTCTCGAGCGGCGTCGGCTCCGGCGTCTCAAGCGGCGTCGGCTCCGGGGTTGCCGCGGGCTCCTCCGTTGCGGGGGGGTCTTCCGTCACGGCAGGCGCTTCCGTCGCGGCGGGCGCTTCCGTTGGGGCGGGGGTCTCTGCGGCCTCCGGGCTCACGCTTGGCGCGGCGGTGCAGCCGGCGGCGAAGGACGCCAGCAGCGCCAGGCACAGCATAAGGGCAATGGTTTTTCTCATGGGATCATCCTTTCCCCGATCCGCCGCTTAACGGCGAAGGACCGCGCCCAGCTCTTCCGCGAACTTCTCCGGATAGTCGCTGACCAGCATGTGGGTGCTCTCGGGGAAGCAAACGGCCCTGTACGGCGTCGGCACATGTTCCGCATACCAGTCCGCAAGCTTCGGGGAGAACAGGGAACCGGGGTCTGCGTAGAAATAGGTGACGGGGACCGTGATCTGTTCCACGCTGGGCCGGTTGTCCTGCAGCTTCATGGACCTGGCCAGACTTTTCAGCACGGCTTCGTCACAGTTGGCCAGCTTTTCCTTCAAGGGCTTCTTCAGGAGGAAACCGGGGATCTTTTTCAGCCTGGGGATCGCCCCGACGGCGAATTCCTTGTACAGGCTGTAAAAATCCTTCCCCGCGTCCCGCTCCATGTCCTCTTTTGTATAGCTTCCCTGATACAGGCCCAGCTTCCATTCCCCGTCGTTCAGCTGCTTGGGCGTCATGTCGCAGAGGACGATCCGTTTCAGAGCGCCGCAGCCGTAGAGCCGGACATAGTTCAATACTACCCCGGCGCCCATGGACCAGCCGAGGAGGGTGATATTGGAGAGAGAAAGCCCGGTGATCAGCTCGTTCAGATCGGCGGCGAGGGTTTCCATGGTGGGCGCCCCACGGTTCGCCTCCTTGCTTCCGCCGTGGCCCCGGTGATCGTAGATGATGCATCGGGCCTGTTCCTGCAGCAGCTCCGCCGGCTTCACATAAATGTCATGAGAGCTTGTCCAGCCGTGCATCATGACCACGGTGTCCGGACCCTGGCCCCTGTCCTCGTAATACAGCTTCTGCCCATCGCTGAGCGTGAAATAGCTCATGGTATTTCCTCCTTTATCGGTTATGGCGTTCCGGTCTCTCTTGGGAGGATGACGCGATCCCGCCCGTCCCGTTTTGCGCTCGTCTCCCGCTCCCGTTATACCATAGCGCCCCGGACGGTTCAAGTCCGGGGCGGGCCAATTTCCCAGGAGCGTAAACAGGGACGCGGCAGGATCACAGCAAGGCTTGGTAATTCCGTCGTCCATAGAGGATCCTGCAAATCTGCACGGTATCGTGTTCTACAACATAGAAGACCAGATACTTCTCCACGATCAAATACCGGTATCCTTTCGCTGCCAGCGCCAGGTCACGCGGCCGCGGACAGCGCTCCGGCATCCGGGAAAGGCTCAGGATCTCTTCCGTGATCCTGTCATAGAGCCGCAGCGCGGCATCGGGCGAAAGCGTGTTGAGATATGCAACGAGATCCAGCAAGTCTTGTTTTGCCGCCGGATAGATTTTGACCTTATAGATTTCCATGGACACGCTCCCGCAGCTGCCGGGCGACAAGGGCAAAATCTTCCCCCTCCGCGCCCTCCGCAATCTGCCGTTCTGCAACGGCCAGCTTCCCGTAAAGGTCGATCAGCGCCATTTGACGCTCGTACTCTTCGTGATTCAAAACGACCATATCTCCCGTTCCGTTACGGGTAATAAAGACCGGCTCCCGTGTTTGACGGCAAAAATCGGAGATCTCATTGGCGCTGTTGCGCAAATCGGATATCGGGCGAATACTTGGCATGGTGCCACCTCCTGTCGCCCGTAGTATAGCAAAATTATGAGTAAATATCAACACATATTTTGCCCTTTCGCAAAACACCCAGCTCCGGACAGTGCAAGCCCGGGGCGGGGCGGTTTTCCGGGGACAAGAAAGCAACGCCGTTGAGATCCTGCTCTCAACGGCGTTTTTGTCAGGAAAAGCGTGCTCTTTTGTGTGCTGTTTCCGCGTTGAACAGGCGTTTCGTGCGCAGCTGTGGTCAGAAAGGTGGTCGGGGAGGGACGGAGAGTATGGGATTCAGACGCCGGGAGCAAAACCGTATTCCCTTTAGTCTGAAACCAGCAGCCAAAAATGGTTCTTTCCATCTTCGGAGACCGTCACATTACAGCCAAGCTTCTGGCTGGTTTTACAGGTCTCCAGACGCGATGTCACATGATGTGCAAGCAAAACGGCAAGAGCCGTGTTTGCAAACGCCGTCTGATTCTCCTTGTCCTTTGAGATGGTGAACAACAGCATATATTCTTTCCCATCGTCCGGAATCGTGAACTTTCCCATAACCTCCCGAACATGTTCCCAGCCGTGCTGCTCATAGATCACGCGATAATCCGGGTTATTCAGGACGTGGAGGTATTCCGGCTCTTCACGGGCGGCGTCTCCATCCGGGGACAGATCATAATCAAAATCTCCCTCGGTGAATTCGTGAGTGTCCAAATAATTGGTCAGGGAATCCACGATCTCCCGGTACTCATCGGCTGAAATACCGAATTCCTCCGTCGGATCATAGTCCTCCGTGAGGGATAGAACCGTCTCACGGAATTCTTTTACTTTTTCTTTCATGCGTTGTACTTCGCTCAGATATGACCGCTGGATTTCTCTGGTTTTCCTGAGCCGGTCTTCCTGCTCGGCTATCTTCTCCGAAAAAGCCTGGAAGACAGTTTCGTTATCAGCATCCAGAAGACCTTTTATCTCGTCAATAGAGAAACCTGCCAACTGCAAATTTTTGATTTTCACGTACTGAACGGCTTGGTCCTCATTATAGTATCGGTATCCCGTCCAGGAATCGACCTTAACCGGTTTCAGCAGATCCACGTGGTCATAGTACCGAAGCGTTTGAGGATTGCAACCGCACAAACGCGAGAATTCTTTGATTGTCATATCCGGCACCTCCTTTCTGACCACGTTGTATCATTGCAGTATGGTGTAAGGTCAAGATCTTTTTTCATTATGCCATAGCGCCCCGGACGATGCAAGTCCGGGGCGGGTCGGTTTTCCGAGAGTATTGAATAGGAAACACGGCGAGCCGATACTGATTCGGCAGATTTTGCTTTAGAAATAAAATCTGCCGAAGTTTTTGTTGACTGTCTGCCTGCACGCGGGTATAATAGCCGTAGGATAAATTGGTGAAATTGTAAGTATTTTTAGGTGGTGCCTTATGGAATACATCAGCCGACACATGGAAAGCCGCATCCTGGAGTTGAGCCGCTTCTACTCCGCGATCCTGCTCACCGGTCCCCGGCAGGCGGGCAAGACGACCATGCTGCGCTCTCTGGCGGAGAAAGAAAACATCGGCCGCCGTTACGTGACGCTGGACGATCTCACGGAGCGGGACATGGCGAAGAACGACCCCGCCCTGTTCCTGCAGCTTCACAAGCCCCCGGTGCTGATCGACGAGGTGCAGTACGCCCCGGAGCTGTTCACCTACATCAAGATGCACATTGACGAGCATCACAATCCCGGCGACTTCTGGATGACCGGCTCGCAGATCTTCCGGCTCATGCGCGGCGTACAGGAATCGCTGGCCGGGCGCGTGGCGCTGCTGCACATGTCGCCCCTGTCCCAGCGGGAGATCATCGGCGCGCCGTGTGTGCCGTTTACGACGGATTTGGAGCGGCTTTTGGCCGAGCGGGATCAGATCACCCCGGTCACGACGCCGGAGCTGTTCGAGCGCCTATGGCGCGGCTCCATGCCGGGGCTGATCAGCGGCCGGACGCCGGATCGGAACGTGTTCTATTCGTCCTACCTCTCCTCCTACGTGGAGCGGGACGTGCGGGGGCTCTCCGGAAGCGTGGACGCGCTGAAGTTCAACCGCTTCGTCACCGCCGTCGCCGCCCGCTGCTCCCAGCTTCTCAATTACAACGCCCTGGCGGAGGACGCCGATATTGACATCCAGACCTCCAAGGCGTGGATCAACATTCTGGAAACGCTGGGGATCATCTTCTTGCTGCACCCCTACTCCAACAACGTCCTCAAGCGCACGATCAAGACGCCAAAGGTGTACTTCTATGATACCGGCCTTGTCTGCTACCTCACGCGCTGGTCCTCCCCGGAGGTGGCCGAGAGCGGCGCCATGAGCGGCGCGCTGCTGGAAAACTACACCGTTTCGGAGATTGTGAAGAGCTATCAGAACGCGGGCTTGGAGCCGTATCTCTACTTCTACCGCGACCGCGACGCTAAAGAGATCGACGTCATCCTCGAGGGCGACGGAAGGCTCTGCCCGCTGGAGATCAAAAAGACCGCCACGCCGGACAAGCGCCTGACCCGCGTGTTCAGCGTGATCGACAAGTCCCCGCTTCAACTCGGCACCGGCGCTGTCCTCTGCATGGCCGACAAATTCAGCGCCTTCGACAGCAATAATCTGATCGTCCCGATTTGGATGATTTAGCTCTCATAATAAGAGGATAGACCACCTAGCGAAGCAGAGGACACAAGAGACAAACTAGTCTTTTGTGTCCTCTGTCGGTAATACGATACTATACTTGGTTAGCAAAAATGTACGTGTGGCAGGGGTGCTTGACGGGCCGATCCCGATCATTTCCCGTATTCGATCCCGAAGTAGTCCAGCACGGCCTTGAAATCGTCCTGCATCAGCAGGCAGGTGTCGCGCAGGTAGCCGGGCAGCTTGTCCCACTCCTTCAGGCCGCGGTAATAGAACAGCTTGTGCCGGTCGTCGATGATGAAGGGGACGATCCCGAAGCGGAGGCACTCCTTGAACAGGATCAGCCGACCCACGCGCCCATTGCCGTCCTGAAAGGGATGGATGCGCTCAAAGCGGACATGGAAGTCCAGCAGCTCGTCCAGCGTCTTTTCCGTGCCGCTGTTATACTCTCGCAGCAGCTTTGCCATGGCCGCGGGGACTCTTGCGGGGAGCGTCGTCTCCTGCCCGCCCACTTCGTTCGCCACTTTCTTGTATGCTCCCACGGCAAACCAGGGCTGGCGGCTGTCGCTGGTGCCGCTTTTGAGCGTGCGGTGCAGTTCCTTGATAAAAGCCTCGGTCAGCGGCTTCACGGCGTTTTCAAGAACTAAGTCGATGCAGCGGAAATGGTTGGCGGTCTCCACCACGTCGTCCACGTTCACGGCCTCGCCCTCGACGCCGATGGTGTTCGTCTCAAAGATATAGCGGGTCTGGTCGTGGGTGAGGCGGCTGCCTTCGATATGGTTCGAGTTGTAGGTCATGTCCACCTGCACCTTGTGATAGATCCCGCCGCGAAGCTGCATTTTCTTCTCCGCGCGCAGGCGCTCCAACAGCGTCTTCGGCAGGCTCTCCCGCTTGTTGATCCGCTCCGGACGCTCCGCGTCCTCGGGGAGCCACCAGGTCTTTCCCTTGAGCACCGCGCCGGGGATGCGGTCATGGGCGCAGTAATTGCGCACCGTGCGTTCCGCCACGCCCCACCGTGCCGCGGCCTCGGAAACAGAGATCAGCTTCACCCTTATCACCTCGGGTATAGTATACGCCTCTATCGGCAAAAAGTAAACCACAATATGATTTTGCAAGACACTTTTTGCCGATAAAACAGCTGCCCCCGGATCCCGCGGACAGCCGCGATCGTGTCGTGTTCTGGCCACTGCGGCGCAAAAACGCCGCAAGCAATACTGCTTGCGGCGTGGTCCGAGTGACAGGGTTCGAACCTGCGGCCTGATGGTCCCAAACCACCCGCGCTACCAACTGCGCTACACCCGGATACGGATCCGCGCCTTGTTTTCCGGCGCGTATGGGCATTATACTCCAAGATCCCCCGGGGCGCAAGAGCTTTCTTGCCGCCGCGCCGCACTTCTTTTCCGCCGCCGGAGGCGCGGACGGGGCCCCGCAAGATCCGCTTCGGCGGATTCCCGGGCCGCCGCGCTTCTTTTCCTTGCCGTTTGCCGAATAATGTGTTATCTTGTAATTTGGAGTGTGATCACAAGATGAGAATGCGCAAGCGGCATAATCTGGCCCCGCGGATGGAGGCCTGTTCCGCTTTTCTGATCGAAGACCCCGCCGCCATGCGGGGCGAATGGCTGGCAGCCTTCCCGGAGCAGAACAGGCTCTATGTGGAGCTGGGCTGCGGCAAGGGCCGCTTCACCGTGGAAACGGCGAAGCGGGAGCCCGACGCGCTGATCCTCGCCATCGAAAAGGTGCCGGACGCCATGGTGCTGGCCATGGAGCGGGCCCGGGACGCGGGGATCACCAATGTGCGATTTATGGATTTTGACGCGGCGAATCTGCCGGAGATCTTCGCGCCGGAGGAGATCCACCGCCTGTACCTGAATTTCAGCGACCCCTGGCCCAAGAGCCGGGACGCCAAGTTCCGTCTCACGGCCCCGGGTTTCCTGCGGCTTTATGCCGACGCTCTGCCGCTGGGCGGGGAGGTCTGGTTCAAGACCGACAACGGACCTCTCTTCGACTGGTCCCTGGAGCAGTTCAGCGCCGAGGGCTGGGCCCTGTCTCAGGTCACCAACGACCTGCACAGGGACGGTCCCGTGGGCATCATGACCGACTATGAGGTGAAATTCACCGCCGAGGGGCTGAAGATCAACCGCCTGGTGGCCGCCCGCACCGCCGAGACCAAAACCACCGCCGCCGGGCCGGTGCCCAGACTGCGCAACGCCGCCCTGGCGGACGCCAGGGGAGGCGGGGCGCCCGGGCCGGCGCTGCGCCTGGAGGAGGAGAGCCTGCCCCTCTGCCAAGCTTTTTTCAAGGCCCTGAAGCAGGCGCCGGAGCTCTTCGAGAAGCCGGAGGACTTCCGGCCCTATGAATACGACCCCGCCCGGGTGGACGCTTTCTACGCCGCCCGAAAAGCCCGGGACGACCGGAAGGACTACGTCATCCTCCTGGGGGAGGACGTGATCGGGGAGCTTGCCATCAAGCGGATCCGCCGGGAGAAGGCCGAGGGAGAGCTGGAGATCTGCCTGACCTGCGACGAGGTGAAGAACCGGGACTTCGGCTCCCGGGCGGTGCGCCTGGGCCTGGAGCGGGCCTTCGGCGAGCTGGGGCTGGAGACGGTCCTGGCCGACACGCTGCTGCACAACACCCGCAGCCAGCGGGTGCTGCAGAAAAACGGCTTCCGCACCACCGGACAGGACGGGCGCTTCCGCTTCTTCCGGGTGACGAAGGAACAGTTTCACAGGCGCTTTTCCCGCGGGGAAGGGCGCGCAGACGAGGAAGGTTGACGCCATGCGATTCATTTCCTGGAATGTGAACGGCCTGCGGGCCGTGCAGAAAAAGGGCTTCGAGGACATATTTTGGACCTTTGACGCCGATTTCGTCTGCCTGCAGGAGACCAAGCTCCAGGCCGGGCAGATCGAGCTGGACTTTCCCGGCTACGAGAGCTATTGGAGCTACGCCGAGAAGAAGGGCTACTCCGGCACGGCGATCTTCACCAGACGCACGCCCCTCTCGGTCAAGTATAACCTGGGCATCCCGGAGCACGACACCGAGGGCCGGGCGGTGACCCTGGAGTATGAGGACTTCTTCCTGGTCTGCGTCTACACCCCCAACGCCCAGGACGAGCTGAAGCGTCTGGACTACCGGATGCGCTGGGAGGACGATTTCCGCGCCTATCTGCAGGGACTGGACGCCAAAAAGCCCGTGATCGTCTGCGGGGACATGAACGTGGCCCACGAGGAGATCGACCTGAAAAACCCCAAGCAGAACATCGGCAACCCCGGCTTCTCCTACGAGGAGCGGGGCAAATTCACCGATCTTCTGGCCGCCGGCTTCACCGACAGCTTCCGCTTCCTCTACCCCGACAAAACCGACGCCTACTCCTGGTGGAGCTACCGGGCGGCAGCCAGGCAGAGGAACGTGGGCTGGCGCATCGACTACTTCGTGGTGTCCGACCGGCTGCGAGAGAACATCAAGGAGGCTTTCATCCTCCCCGAGGTGATGGGCAGCGACCACTGCCCCGTGGGACTGGACCTCAGCCTGTAGGGGCGACCTTTGGTCGCCCGCATTTGCGGCGAGTGAACAACGAACAGTGAACAGGGAACAGAGTATCGTGACAACAATCGGAAACGTAACACTGCCCGGCCGGGTGGTGCTGGCCCCCATGGCGGGGGTGACGGACTTCGCCTTCCGGACCCTCTGCCGGCAGCAGGGGGCAGCACTGACCACCTCGGAGATGGTCTCCGCCCGGGCCCTCTGCTACCGGGACGAGAAGACCAAAGCCCTGCTCTACCGGCCGGAGGAGGAGCGGCCCTTCGCCGTGCAGCTCTTCGGCCACGAGCCGGAGATCCTGGCCGAGGCGGCGCCCCTGGCCCTGGAGCTCTCCGGGGCGGACATCGTGGATCTCAACATGGGCTGCCCCGTGGGCAAGATCGTCAAATCCGGGGACGGCTCCGCCCTCATGAAGGACCCGGAGCTGGCCGGGCGGATCGTGGAGGCGGTGAAGAAGGCCGTCTCCGTCCCCGTCACCGTGAAGTTCCGCAAGGGCTGGGACGGGGGAAGCGTGAACGCCGTGGACTTTGCCAAAACCCTGGAGAGCGCCGGGGCGGACGCCCTCTGCGTCCACGGCCGCACCCGGGTGCAGATGTACGCCGGCCGGGCGGACTGGGATATCATCCGCCAGGTCAAGCAGGCCGTGAGGATCCCCGTGGCCGCCAACGGCGATGTGTTTACCGGCGAGGACGCGGCCCATATCCTGCGCTGCACCGGGGCGGACCTCTGCGCCGTGGGCCGGGGGGCCTTCGGCAATCCCTGGCTCTTCCGCCAAGCCAACGCCGCCGTGGCCGGGGAGGAGATCCCGGCGCCGCCGCCCCTTTCGGAGCGGATGGACGCCGCCGTTTCCCAGATCGAGGCCCTGGCCGCCGTGGCCGGGGAGCGCATCGCCTGCTTGGAGGCCCGGCACCATCTGCCCTGGTATCTCCACGGCGTGGCCCGCGCGGGGATCTACCGCCGGGCCCTGACCCAGGTGAACAGCCTGGAGGACATCCGAAGCATCGTGAAGGACATCAAGACCGACCTGAGAGAAGACAGGAAGTGATCGCGTGACAAGAGAACAGGAGCTGACCATCATCCGCCGGGTCCAGCATGGGGACACGGAGGCGTTCTCGGTGCTGGTGGCGGCCTATGAGAAAAATGTGTTCAACGTGGCCCTGCAGATGACCGGCAACCGGGAGGACGCCCAGGACATGGCCCAGGAAGCCTTCCTGAAGGCTTACAACTCCCTGCCCTCCTTCCGGGGGGACAGCAAGTTTTCCAGCTGGCTGTACCGGATCGTCTCCAACGTCTGCCTGGACTTCAAGCGCCGGCAGAGCCGCCGTCCCAGCAGCTCGCTGACGGTGGAGGACGACGAGGGCGAGACCCTGCAGCTGGACATCGCCGACGAGAGCCAGTCTCCCGAGGCGCTGCTGGAGCGCAAGCTCACCCGGGAGGCGGTGCGCCGTGGCCTGGCCTCTCTGCCCGACGAACAGCGGCAGATCCTGCTGCTGCGGGAGATCCAGGGACTGAGCTACGAGGAGATCGCCGAGGCCATGGATCTGGAGCCGGGGACCGTGAAATCCCGGATCTTCCGGGCGCGAAAAAAACTTTGCGCCTTTTTGCTCCAGGACGGGAACATTCCCGATTCGATCTCGTCAAGAAGCCCGAGAGGAAGTGATGTCCCATGAGCTCGTGTGAAAAGTATCAGGAGCTGATCAGTCGCATGGTGGACGGCGATCTCAGCCAGAAGGAGCAGAAAGAGCTCCTTGCCCATATCGAGACCTGCCCCGAATGCGCCGCTCTTTATCAGGCTATTTCCCTGCTTTCGGAAAAGATCAGTGGAGAGTTGGAGGAATCTCCCCTGGATCTGCGGGATAACGTGATGGCCGAGATCCGCCGGGAAGAGATCCACAAGCGCAACCGTCTCCCCACGATCCTGCGGGCGGTGATGTCCGCCGCGGCCTGCCTGGCCGTGATCGTGGGCGTGTATCTGGGCGTGTCCCTGACCCGGGGGAACCATCTGAACACCGCCGCGTTTCAGAGCAGCGACGCCGCTGTGGCAGAGGAGAAGGCCATCGCCGCGCCGACGGAGGCCCTTGAGGAGAAGCCCGCTGCGCCTCAGCTTGCCGCCGGAGACCCGGCGCCTGCCGAGGAACCGGAGAGCGCCGAAGAGGCGCCCCGGCAGTTCGCGGACAGCGCCGCTGCCCCCGAAGCCGTGAAGGAGACGGGAGAGGAGCCCCCGGCAGCCGCGGAAGCGGCCAACGCCCTGGACGCGGCCCCCGCGGAGGAGCCTGCGCCGGAAGAGGACGCGGCCCCTGTCGACGAGGCGGAGGAGGAGCTGGACGAGGAGCCGGAGACCTTTGAGCTGCGGGGCTGGGATCTGTCCCTGCTGCGCTCGCTCCTGGGCGGCAGCCCGGCGGAGCGGGAAGCGGAGGAACTGAAGGGCTGCCTCCGGTACCGGATCCTCCTGATCACGGAGAAGCAGAGTCTGGAGCTGCCCGTCTATGAGCTGGACGGGGTGCTGTACTACCTGGACCCTGTGGAGGAGACGCTGTATCAGGCGGAGCTGACGCCGGAAGAGCTGGACCTGTTCCTGCACAGCTGAGATAATCCGGCAAAAAGGAAGGGAAACCGATACGGCTTCCCTTCCTTTTTGCTGCTCGTTATGCAAAACAGATCAGTCCCGATCCTGCGGCTCCTTCACGAAATAGTGCCGGGCGATCCATTTGGACAGCCCGTCCAGCCCCGGGTAGACGATGCGCTCAGACATGTTGAGCTGATCCAGCATGTCCCGCACCCGCCAGCGGAGCCGGCGGTCGATCACGTATTTCACGGTGTTTTCGGTGTGCTGCTGCAGGAAGTCCTCCACATTCTCCATGTCCATGGGGATGACGGAGAAGAAGGAATACTGGTTCACGATCCGGGCGTTGATGGAGGGGGGCTCCAGCACCACCATGCCCCGGCCGCCCAGGTCCCGGTCATACTGCTCCAGGCTCCGGGCCGCAGAGCCCAGCATGTCCACGGAGAAGACCTCCGCCTGATACTGGCGCATCACCTGCTGATAGGGCTCCGGCAGCAGGGAATGGAGCTCGCTGATGTCCATCCGCCAGACCATGCAGTCGTGGTCCTCCATGCGCTCCAGCTCATCCTCGCTGACGGCGAAGTGCAGCGCCACCAGGGCCGACTGGGTCCAGTCCAGCAGTCTCGTGGGCAGGCCGTGGTGCTGGCCCAGGATCATCTGCCGCCACACGGACTGGGCGATGCTGGGGTCCTCGATCACGGCGTATTTGGCGAAGTTCTTCAGAATGGCGGGCTCCAGGGTCCGCTGCAGCTCCTTGCAGTTGCGGCGGAGACTGGTGACCATCCGGAAGGAGGCGTTGGTCATGCCCCGGTAGACGTAGGGGCTGCGGTTGCGCCCCAGGTCCGGCCGGTACTTCTGCTCGGACAGCAGCGGCATCAGCTCATCCAGGGTCCTGACGTGAACTTCCCGGATCATACGCCATCCTCCGCGGCGGGCGCCTCGGTGGGCTGGGGGTATTCCTCAGGCGGGAAGGCCCGCTCCAGCCAGGAGATCCAGGTGGCCATGGGGGTCCATTTCTCGGGGAAGAAGCGGTAGATCAGCATGGGATCGTCGCTGGTGTTGTAGCAGATGTAGTCGGGATCGTGATTGGTCATCTTCACCGCGAAGCGGTAATACTGGCTGGCCATCTCCTGGATCTCCTCGTTGCTGCCGCCGATGGGATAGCTGAGGGCGAAGGGCTCCCGGCCGAAGAGCCGGGTCAGCTGCAGGCGGGACTCGGACAGCTCATACTCCCGCTTCTCCGGGCTGCGGATGTCCAGCAGGTCCGTGTGCGTGATGGTGTGGCTCTGGAAGTCCACATAGCCGCTGTTGTACATCTCCAGGGCCTCGTCCACGTCCAGGTGGTTGCCGCTGATGGTGAAGAAATCCCATACCATGAAGACCGTGACCTTCACGTGGTACTTCTCCGCCAGAGGCAGCATGTTGGCGTAGTTGTTCTGCCAGCCGTCGTCAAAGGTCAGCAGCACGGGCTTTTCGATCTCGTCCACGTGCTCCAGATCGGAGAACCAGATGGGGGTATAGCCGTTGTCCAGCAGATAGACGAACTGCTTCTCCAGGTCCTGGGTATTCACGAAGAGGTTGGCGTCCTTGCTGCCCCAGCCCACGCCGTGGTACATGAACACCGGCACGTAGTAGCCCTGGGGCACTTCCCAGTTGCCGGCGCCGGGGGTGCAGTAGAGGCGGTTGAACTCCTCGTCGAACAGCAGGCCGATCTGGGCCCCGTCACAGAAGGACTCTACCGGCACCAGCATGTCCGCGCCGCCGTCGCACAGCAGCACTGGAGCGGCCAGCTCCCTGTCCTCGTCCAGATAGTTCATGGTCGTGCCGTAGGCCTGCAGGCTCACCCGGCTCCTGCGCCAGGGGAAGGAGCAGCTCTCGCCGTCCTCGCTCTTTTCCAGCTCCACACCCAGAGCGTCCGCCACCTCGGACAGGCGTACGTAGCGCACGCCCTCGTGGAGATAGGCGCCGCTGGCCAGCTCCACCCGGTCAAAGGTCACGGCGCAGTCCTCCTCCAGCTCCGGCTCCGGGAAGGGAGTGGGCTCCGGGGTCGGCTCCGGCGTGGGCTCGGGGGTGGGGGCGGCTTCTTCCGCAGGTTCGGCTTCGGCAGCGGGCTCGCCGGGCTTTGCTTCGGCAGCGGGCTCGCCGGGCTGCGCGGGCGATTCGGCCTGCTCCGCCGCGGCTTCCGTGGGGGCGGCGGCTTTGGTCTGATAATAGGCATAGGCCTGGCGGGCCAGGACCAGCAGCAGGCCGATGGAGAGCACCAGGCCGATGGAGCTGAGGACGATCTCCATCGTGGTCCGGAAGGGACTCTTCTGCTTCCGGCCGCTTCTCTTTTTCGCCATGTTTTTCTCCTCTCTCCGTCCGCAGGGCGGCGCAAAGAATGATTTTGTTCCTTCTCTTTATAAAAGATTTCACGTCAAAATGCAAGTATGAATCGCCGACCCGGCCGCCGCCCCGAAAAAGATTCTCCGAAAAAAAGACAAAAAGGGCTTGACAAATATATCGGCATGCGATATACTCGGGTCACGATATATCGAGAGGCGATACAACGGGAGCGGATATATCGAGTGACGATGGAGATGAGAACGATGAACAACGACTTTGCTTTGACGGAGTCCACTTACTACATCCTGCTTTCCCTGTACGAGCCCCAGCACGGCTACGGCATCATGCAGCGCACGGAGGAGCTCTCCGGCGGGCGGGTGCGCCTGGCGGCGGGGACCCTGTACGGGGCCCTGAGCAGCATGAGCGAGAAGGGCTGGATCCAGCTGCTGCCCGGCGAGAGCGGCGGCCGCAAGAAGGAGTATTGCCTGACGGCCCAGGGGCTGCTGGCGCTGAAAAACGAGTTGGACCGGCTGAAGGAGCTGGTGGCCAACGGGGAGAAGATTTTGGGAGGAAACGACAATGGCTGAGAGGAAAACGATTCGGAAATGGTTTTGGGTCTGGGACTTCGACAGGGAAGAGCGCTGGCTGAACCAGATGGCCATGCAGGGCTGGGCCCTGGCGGAGGTGGGCTTCTGCCGCTACACCTTTGAAAAGTGCGAGCCCGGCGAATACGTCGTGCGTCTGCAGATGCAGAAGAACGACCCGGATTACGTGGCCTTCCTGGAGGAGATCGGCGCGGAGTATGTCGGCAGGATCGTGCAGTGGATCTATGTCCGCCGCCGGGCGGAGGAGGGGCCCTTCGAGCTCTTTTCCGATACCCAGTCCCGGCTGGATCACCTGAACTGGATCGCCCGGATGCTGCTGGCGGTGGGCCTTATGAACCTGGTGATCGGCGTGGTCAACGCTTTCAGCGGCAATGCCGTCGGCGCGGTCAACGTGGCCCTGGCGACCCTGCTGATGTACGGCCTGGGCCGCATCCACGGCAAGGTGGAGCAGCTGGAGCAACAGCGGGAACTGACGGAATAGAGTTTCTAGTTTTTAGTTTTTCGTTTTTAGAAGACGAGGGAACGAAGGGGAAAACGGTCATGGATTTCAACGTGTACGAGCAGTATTTTGCGGCGAGGCATCCGGGGAACGGGCGGCCCCGGCACGCGGCGCGGGCGGCTTTGACCGTGAGCAGCGGGGCGGGGCGGGTGCGCTACACGGCGTCCTTGAGCTTCTTTCCCCACGATGACGCGGAGGATTTCTGCATCAGCTGGGACGTCTATGCCGAGCGGCAGCTTTTCGACGCCCCGGGCCGCCGCTCGAAAAAGCGGGAGGCGGCGCTGCTGGAGGGCCTGCGGGGCGTGCTGGAGGAGCTGGCCGCCGAGAGCGGGGGAGAGATCTTCTGGGACCGGCCCTTGATCGAGGCGCGCCTCGGCTGAAAGCCCTTGCCTCCCCGCCCCGGCTGTGGTATGCTGAAGAGGAAAGGGGGCGAGGCCCATGGACGGCAGCAAACAGCGCTGGCACATTCTGTTTTCCGGCAAGGTCCAGCACGTGGGCTTTCGCTACACGGCCTATTACCTGGCCCGGGACCTGGGCCTCACCGGCTGGGTGGACAATCTGGCGGACGGACGGGTGGAGATGGAGCTCCAGGGCCCGCCCAGCCTGCTGCGCCGCTTCCTGCTGCGCATGAAAAACCAGAGTCACATCCGCATCGAGGACTACCGGATCGAACGGCTGCCCTGCAGACTGCTGGAGCGTCGCTTTTCCGTCCGCTCCGGCAGGGACTGAGAAAGGAGAAGTCATGAGCCTGTTTCACAGACGCGAGAGCGCGCCGCCCCTCTACCCGCCGGAGGAATACGAGCCGGTGCTGCGCAGCAGCATCTGCACCGGGGAGAAAACCGCCTGCATGCGCAATCGCGCCACGGGAAAGATCCTGGAGCTGCAGCTGATCCGCAGCCGGCGGGACCTGGAGGACTTCTGCCGGACCTACGGCGTCAAGGCAGAGGAAATGAAAACCGTATACTGATAGAGCGAAGCGCAGCGAAGTCGAAGGATCTAAAAAGCCCGTGTTTTCAAGACTTTAGATCTTTCGACTCCGGCTTCGCCTCCGCTCAAGATGACAATCTTTTCGGTTTGCCTACACATTGAAGCAGCCCGGTCCCCCCGGGCTGCTTTTATATTTGTCGCCGCAGGCGACACCATAATTATTCATTATTCATTCCCATCACAGGCAGATCCAAACCGCGGCCAGGCTCAGCAGGGCCAGCAGGACTAGGTTGACAACCGTGAACTCCAGCAGGAATTTGCCGGTGCTGGCGTGCTCGGAGTGGGAATAGAGCTTCATGGCGATGAGGCTGGCGAGACTCGCGATGGGGGTGCCGAGACCGCCCACATCCACGCCCAGCAGCAGGGCCCCGGCCTGATCGGTGAAGCCGGAGAGCAGCAGGGCTGCGGGCACGTTGCTGATGAACTGGCTGGCCAGCAGGGCCGTCCAGTATTCCCGGCCCTTCAGCAGGGCGCGCAGCAGCCGGTCCACCGCCTCCACCCGGGCCAGATTCCCGGCGAAGATGAAGAAGGCCACAAAGGTCAGAAGCAGCATGAAATCCGCCCGGCGCAGGATCTTCCGGTCGAAAACCAGCAGCACCAGCACCACGGCGGCAAGCATCACCGGCCAGGGCAGCAGCCGCAGCACGGTGCCCAGGCACACCAGGAACAGGAGCGCGTAGACCCAGACCTCTTTGACGTGCAGGATCGGCTCCTCGCCCAGGAAGAGCTGCAGCTTCTCCTTCGGAAGCAGCAGGCAGGCCAGCAGGATCAGCGCCAGGGACAGGCCCCAGACCGGCAGGGTCAGGGAGAGAAAGTCCCCCATGCTCAGATCGTAGTACGAATACAGGTAGAGGTTCTGGGGATTGCCCACGGGGGTGAGCATGCTGCCCAGGTTGGCGGCCACGGTCTGCAGCACCACCACCCGGATCAGGGCCTTGCTCTGCCCCGCCATGCCCAGCACCACCACCGCGAAGGGCACGAAGGTCAGCAGCGCCACGTCGTTGGTGATGAGCATGGAAGAGAAGAAGCACAGCAGCACCAGCAGGATCCCCATGGCCCGCAGGTTCCCCGCGCCGAGGCAGAGCCGGTGGGCCAGGCGGGAAAAGAGCCCCGCCTGCCGCAGGCCCGCCACCACGGTCATCAGACAGTAGAGCAGGGCCAGAGTGCGCAGGTCCAGATAGCCCCAGTAGGCCGCGTCCGGCGGCACGAAAAAACAGCTGACCAGAGCGGCCAGGGCGGCGATGAGCAGCACGGGCTCCCGCCGGATAAAGCTTCGGATGGTGGACATAGACGATTCTCCCCGGAAAAAAGACTTCCGGGCCACAGTATATGCCAAGCTTTTCCTCCGCGCAAGATTGAAATATGCACAGAAATATGATAAAATATAAAATCCTTGATATCGACGGGGGAAAGGAGCCGAGCCATGGGCCTGAACGCGTACAACGGCCGCCTGGAGCTGGATGGTGGCGTCATGGACTATATCCGCTTCGGCAGCGGGAAGAGGATCCTGGTGATGCTGCCCGGCGTGGGGGACGGATTCAAGACCGTGAGGGGCACGGCGCTGCCCTTCGCCCTGGGCTACCGGAAGCTGGCAAAGGACTTCACCGTTTACATGTTCAGCCGCCGGGAGCCTCTGCCGGAGCACTGCACGACCCGGGAGATGGCGGCGGACCTGGGCCGGGCCCTGGACGCCCTGGGCCTGGAGCGGATCTGCCTGCTGGGCGTGTCCCAGGGGGGCATGATCGCCCAGTGGACGGCCATTGACCAACCCCGGCGGGTGGAAAAGCTGGTGCTCACCGTCAGCGCCGCCAGACCCAACGACACCATGCGCCAGACCCTGGAAAACTGGATGGCCTTGGCGAGGAAGGGGGACTACCGGTCCATCATGGTGGACAATGCCGTCCGCTCTTATTCGGACAAGGCGGTGGGCCTGCAGAAGCGGGTCTACGGCACGCTGGGCCGGCTCACCAGGCCCAAGAGCTTTGACCGCTTCCTCACCCAGGCCGAGGCCTGCCTGAACCACGACGCCTGGGAGGAGCTGCCCCGGATCTCTTGCCCGACCCTGGTGATCGGCGGCACGGAGGACAAGATCGTCACCCTCCGGGGCTCCGAGGAGCTGGCGGAGCGGATCCCGGGGGCGGAACTGAAGGTCTGCGAGGGCCTGAGCCACGCCCTCTATGAAGAGGAGAAGGACTTTCTGGATCAGGTCGCGGCCTTCTGTCTGAAATAAACTTCGGATTTGCGCAAACCCCCTCCCCAAAGCCTGCAAAGTTTGCTATAATACCTTGATTCACGATAAAGCATCTCTGTTTCTGGTGGAACGTTCGTATGAGTGGTAGAAAAAAACTGTTTTGGTCCCTGCTGTTTCTGGTGCTGGCGGCGCTGTCCATCTGGGCGGTGCTGTCCCAGAGCCGGAAATGGTCTCTGGCGGGGCTTATCGAGAGCCTGCGGCAGGCAAATCCCCTGTGGCTTGCGGCGGCCATCCTCTTCACGGTGCTCTTTGTGGTGCTGGAGGGGGTGGCCCTGTCGGTGCTGCTCAAGGGGATCGGCTATCGGCAGCCCTTTTCCCACACCCTGCTCTACAGCACTTCGGATATCTATTTTTCCGCCATCACCCCCTCGGCCACCGGCGGCCAGCCGGCCAGCGCCTATTTTATGGTGCGGGACGGGGTGCCCGCCGGCGCCGCCACGGTGACCCTGCTGGTGAACCTGATCCTCTACACCCTGTCGCTGATCATCCTGGGCCTGGGCTCGGTGATCTTCTTCCCCGGCCTGTTCCTCAGTTTGCGCACCCTGTCCAAGGTGCTGATCGCGGTGGGCTTTGCCATCCAGGTGGGGCTGATCGTGCTGTTCTTCGTGCTGCTGGGCAAGGCGCCCACGGTCTTCGGCCTGCTGCGGCGCTTCGTCCGCTTCCTGCACCGGAAAAAGCTGATCCGCCGCCTGAATCACCGGATGAAGAAGCTGGACGCCGCCCAGACGGAGTATGAGACCTGCGCCCGGATCATGAAGGGCAAGACAGCCGTGTTCCTGAAGGCCCTGGGCTGGAACCTGCTCCAGCGGGCGCTGCAGCTGGCGGTGCCCATGTGCATTTACCTGGCCCTGGGCGGGGAGCTGAGACACGCGGGGCTGCTCTTCGCCTCCCAGTGCCTGGTGGTCCTGGGCTACGCGCCGGTGCCCATCCCCGGCGCCATGGGCGTGGCGGACTACCTGATGGTGGACGCGTTTTCCTGCCTGAGCTTCATCGCCGTGGAGGACGCTTTCGCTCTGGATATGCTCAGCCGCGGCCTCTCCTTCTATCTCTGCGTCGCCGCCAGCGGCATTGTCACCCTCCTGGGCTACGCCCTGACCCACAAGAAAGAGAAAGGAAAGACAAAGACATGATCGGCGTATATGACTACACGGTGATCCTCACCTACATGTCCCTGCTGGCCGGCTGCACCGGCACCATCATCGCCATGAGCGGCCTGGGGCACCCCTACATCGGCATGTTCCTGATGCTCTTCGCCGGCCTCTGCGACGGCTTTGACGGCCGGGTGGCCCGCACCAAGAAGAACCGCAGCCCCCTGGAGCTGAAGTTCGGCGTGCAGATCGACTCCTTCTCCGACCTGATCTCCTTCGGCATGCTGCCGGCGGCCATCGGCATGTCCATGCTGCGCCGCCATGAACGGCTGACGGATCTGCCCGGCGCCACCGAGAGCTGGATCGACCCGGCCACCAGCATGGCCCATACGGACCTCTACCGGGCGGTTTTGATCATCATCGCCCTCATCTACATCCTGGCCGCCATGATCCGCCTGGCCTACTTCAACGCCACCGAGGAGGAGCGGGAGCAGGAGATCCGGGAAAACGGCGTGGCCTACTTCACCGGCCTGCCGGTGACCAGCGCGGCCCTGGTCTTCCCCATGGTGCTGCTGCTGCACTACATCCCCCGCTTTGACCTGAGCGTGCCCTATTTTGTGGTGATGTTCATCATGGCCTGCCTCTTCGTGGGCCGCTTCAAGATCCGCAAGCCCGGCAAGAAGGGCGTGCTGATCATGGTGGGCATCGGTTTCCTGGAATTCCTGGCCTTCCTGATCCTGATCCGGGTGACGCCCTGATGGACGCGCTGACCTTTCTGTACGGCACCGCCCCCGGGCGGGCGCTGCTGCGGCCCCTGCTGAGCCGCCCGGTCTCCGCGGCCGCGGGCCGTCTCCTGGAGACCCGGGCTTCCAAGGCGCTGATCGGGCCCTTCGTCCGCTCCGCGGGCATCGAGCTGGAGGACTACGACCTGCGGGACATCGGCTGCTTCAACGACTTCTTCTGCCGCCCCCTGAAAAGCGGCCGCCGCCCGGTGGATCCGGACCCCGCCGCCCTCATCGCCCCCTGCGACGGGCTGCTGACCGTGCTGCCTGCGGAGGAGGACACGGTGCTGCCCGTGAAGCAGAGCCGCTTTTCCCTGGAGCGCCTGCTGGGGGACGGGGAGCTGGCCCGGCGCTTCCGGGGCGGGAGCTGCCTGGTGTTCCGGCTCTGCGTGGAGCACTATCACCGCTACTGCTATTTTGAGAGCGGCCGGAAGGGGGAGAACGTGTTCCTTCCCGGCCTGCTGCACACCGTGCGGCCCGTGGCCCTGGCGGACGTGCCGGTCTTCACCGAAAACTGCCGGGAATACACCCTCATCGAGACGGAGCGCTTCGGCCCC
The DNA here is from genome assembly GCA_902775355.1 of Oscillospiraceae bacterium. Taxonomy (GTDB): domain Bacteria; phylum Bacillota; class Clostridia; order Oscillospirales; family Oscillospiraceae; genus Limivicinus. The sequence goes on along the minus strand of CACYLY010000019.1, from coordinate 477 downwards.
GCCGTGCAGATGGAGGTGGGGGCCCTGCTGGTGGGAAAGATCGTGAACGACCATCTCTGGCCCCGCACCGTAAAACGCGGCGAGGAGAAGGGCCACTTCGCTTTCGGCGGCTCCACCGTCATTCTGCTGCTGCAGAAGGACGCGGCCGAGCTGCTGCCCGAGATCCTGAGCGCCTCCGCCCGGGGGGAGGAGACCCCCGTCCGCCTGGGAGAGCGCATCGGCTCCGCGAGGGAGAAATGAAGAAATGAAGCTCGACTTCGCCTGATGAAGGAATTATGGTGTCGCTGCGCGACGGATTGAAATTCCCCCTATTCCCCAGTGTGCGCACTGGGGACTTCCCCCTGAGGGGGAAGCAAGGTCACGTCTTGGCTCCCCCTCCGGGGAATTGCGGGCTCGCGCTGCCGGTGGCAGATGAAGCGAGTCCGAAATTTCCGCAGCGGTCGAAAAATGCAAGGAAGAGCGTACGCCCGCAGCATT